>JAFDHF010000004.1 GCA_019308905.1 Deltaproteobacteria bacterium | reverse complement strand
TGAACGTGGTACCTTCTTCATGGGGTTGGGCCTCCTTTGTTTGTCTTTGTTGCCTGCCAGAGCTTATCGCATCCTGGCTAAGGCTCAACCCCTAAAACCACTTTTACAGCAAGTTTAGGATATCGGCCGATCCGGACAAGGCCGTGATGTTTCATTGCCGTAATCTGCGACAGTATCTGTTCGACGGCAAAGGCGTTATGGACTATCGGCGGATCATTGCAGGTTAGGTCGATAAGAAGAACACCTATGGCACTGTTGTCGGGAGAATCAAGCCTACCCCAGTAACCTGCTGCCTGGTCCCACCAGCGATTCGTAGGGAGCCGTTCAGGCATACCTGGGCGAGGGGGAGATAGCGGATGATCCGGTTCGCACTTTTGGAGGATACGGAGTCATTTGGGTTCCAAGATTACAAAGACTCCTTGCCATGATATGCGAGAAGGGTGTTGAACACCACGTTACGATGGACCTGTGGAAAATAGGTTATCTCCTCAAAGAAGCATTCGGCGGATATCTCGGCTGGGAGGTCTATCATCACAAAGGATAGTTCATAGGTGGCCTCCACACATATGTGCCTCTTATTCTGGGCGCAGCTCAAACTCGGCGACGACCGGCGCATGGTCAGATTCAGGGTACTTCTTCTCGGTGGCAAAGGCGATCGATTCGTCGTGAAGCAATTCGTTGTGGATCTCAGAACCCTTGTACCACTCCAAAAGTGTCCTCGAGACGAGCAGATGGTCTATCATTCGCCCCTTGCCGAGGTGGAGCAGTGAGAAACGGGACGGTGCGGGGATAGTCTGCTCGCAGGGCACTAGGACCCGCTTTGCCAGCCTGCCATTGCCTGTATTCTCAACATCGCCCCGAATGGCCTTAACAGGGACTTCATCCGATTCTGCATTGAAATCGCCGCAGACGGCAATCAGCGCGTCCTCGCTCTCATCGAACAGGCCGTCTATGAGCATCCGTGTCTCCAGAGCCTGTCCCACCCGCTTCATGGAGGAGAGGAAAAACCCCTCGGCCCAGCCGGAAGCGGTCTTCCAGGTGTAGGTGTTCACCTTCTGTCCCTCGATGTACGAGGGCAATCTGGACTTCAGGTGGAGGTTGATGACGTGGAGAACCATGTTGTCGTCGAGTTTGATCTCCGCATAGAGGATCGGTCGCTCCCACGTCACATCACTGGCCTCGTCCTCTCGGGGCACCGCTGTGACCTTTTGGTAACGCGGGGCAGGGGCATAATCGTGCGTACACTGATGATGTTCGGCGATCTCATGACGGCTGAGGATGACCAGGTTCCGTTCGTCGTAGACATGGACGCCGTCCGCAGTCATCGTCGAGACCTTATGGTATGCGGCGTACGGCGTCTCCTTGAGAAGCTTCTCCAGGGCCAACAGACGACGGGGCTGTCCTGGCTCCTCCTGGCCATTGACCTCCTGGAGGCAGAGAATGTCGGCATTTAGCCTGACAAGCTGAGGTCGTATCAAGGTGATGCGCTCATCCAGCGTCGGCTTCTGGCCGGGCTTGTCGTCGAGGTTCTCCAGATTAAACGTTGCGATCCGTAGCTTGAATGTCATGTTTTCAGCCTCCTCTGATTCTCTTATGTCAATGTCATTATGGTTGTCATACTTCCGGCCAGCCCATCTTCAAAGCCTAAGCAGTTATGAGTATGACGATTCCATCATCCGCACTGGCGCCAAACCTTGCGTCTGATTGGAAGCGACTTCGAAGCGCACATAAGGTTCATCCTTTCGTTAACACGGGGCATTGAATGAGTAATGTGACTCACTGACCCGTCTCGAGGGTCCTTGTCCACACGTCATATGAAGAATAATCGGTTCCCGTCCTCCTTTTAGTAGAAGGTGGCCCATGTCATGTTTTTGAAGCCCATGAAGCGCAGGATTTCCCTTGAACTTACCCGGGCTCGCTGGACAGGTTAGGGCTTTCCGCCTCAACTATGAGTTGGTATATTCTTTCGTAATTCAGGGGGGAGGCATAGTCAAGACCTGAATGTCGACGAGAAGGGCTAATACCAACCTTCGATGAATCCAAAGACCGCCAAGCAGGCCCTGGCCCGAGCGCGGAGCGGTCTCCCAGAGCTTCGTGGTCTCATGGATGTGCAAGAAATTCATACACCTAAGGGGACACCCGTGCAGAACGTGCCGGCGGTCTATCATCAGAATTCGTTGTACGAACGATACTCCGGTGAGTGGGAACGGATGCGGCGTGGTCGTCGCATCTGCATGGCTAGGAGATCATCGGCAATCTGAAAGGTCGTCGAGGCCTCCTAGCGCGTTGCCGCGGATCGCCGTAGAGAAGTCAGGACAAGACTCTCCTCGCGGTTTATGCACGCTCCGGACGATCATGCCCGGATGCGTCCCGTGTTTTCCTGCACCATCAACCGGAGGTCGAGTATAACTAGTTGTATTCATGGAATAACTAGCCAACAATCGTCAAAAAAAGACTTGACCCCTTCCCGACCCCTTCCGTGGGTCGGGGCTGTTGCGGCCGAGAGGGCAGGGCCCTTCCTAGAGTTTCTTTGAGGCCTGTTCGGCGGCGATCAGGATGGGATCGAAGGTGGGTGAGAAGGGCGGTGCATAGGCAAAGTCGAGCCGTGCCACCTCGTCGACCGTCATCCCCTGATGAAGTGCAACGGCGAGGGAATTGATCCTTCGGGCCACTCCTTCTTTGCCGGCCATCTGTGCCCCCAGGAGCCTTCCGTTTTCGCGGTCGAAGACGAGTTTCACCGTCACGGGTTTCGCCCCGGGCATGTAACCTACCCTGGAGGAGTGCTCGATCATCTGGGTCTCCACGTGGAATCCATGAGCCCGTGCGGCCTTGGTGCTCAATCCGGTGGAGGCCACCTCCAGATCGAAGACCTTGAAGGCGATCGATCCCACGATACCGCGGAAGGTCGCCCGCCCACCGGCTGCGTTCTCTCCCGCCACCCGGCCCTGCTTGTTGGCGATGTCTCCCAGGGGAGCATGGACTGGCCTGCCGCTGACCAGGTGGAGAGATTCGCAGCAGTCTCCTGCGGCGTAGATGCCCTCCACGTCGGTTCTCTGGGTCGAGTCGACCCTGATGGCCCCGGTCTCTCCCAGGGAGATTCCGGCCTTACGGGCCAGTTCCACGTTGGGGACGACACCGTGGGCCACCAGGACCAGGTCCACGTCGTAGGATCCACGGTCGGTCTCCACGCGGCCGACCCCGCCCGTTGCGGCTGTGCCCAGGGAAGCTACATGGCAGTCGGGAACAAACCGGACTCCTCTTGCCTCGATCTCCCTCAGGATCATCTCGGAGATCTCGACGTCGAGGTTGCTTGCAGGGAGTCTGCCGCGGTAGAGGATCGAGGTCTCGAGGCCCCTCCGGACAAAGGCCTCGCACATCTCGAGGGCGATATAGCCCGCGCCCAGGATGGCGGCCCGTTTCGGTCCTCTGCCGTCGAGAAAGGCCTTGATGTCATACCCGTCCTGGACGGTCTTGAGGGTGAAGACGTTCTCCGCGGTGCCGCCGGGCAGATCAAACCCCCTGGATCTGGCTCCGGTGGCGATGATGAGTCTGTCAAAGGAGACCAGGCGGAGGCTGGAATCCCTGAGGTCGGCCACCTCAATCAGCTTCTGCCCGGTGTCGATCCTGGTGACCCGGTGTTCGGTGAAGACATCGATATTCTGCCTCTCCTTGAACTGCTCCGGGGTCCTGACGATCAGCCTCTCCGGGTCCCTCACCACATCACCGATGTGGTAGGGGGTTTCTCAGGCCCCGTAGGAGACATACCGGAGCTGCTCGAACATGGCGATCTCCAGATCCGGGTTGACCCGCCTGGCCTTGGCAGCGGCGCTCGGACCACCGGCCGAGCCCCCCACAACGACGAGTTTTTCCTTGCGGCTCACGGCTTCCTCCCTCTTAACAGCCTATCGAGACCTAACCCCTTGGGGCGTGGTGGATACTCCCCTCAGTAGTCATGGGGAATACCCCGGATGTGCAGGGAGAGATGTTCCCTGCCTTCCATCCTGTCGACCCAGCCCTGGTTGGCATCGGGTTTGGAATCGAGATCCTTGATGTATGGCTTGATGTCCAACAAGGGCGTACCGTCGAAGACATCGAGGCCGGAGGTGAAGACCTGGTTTTCCACTATCTTTACGAGTCGGACTACGCTCAGGCCGATGGGGTTGGGCCGGACAGGCGATCTGCTGGCAAAGACCCCAACCTCCTTTCCTCCGGCCCAGGGCGGACTGACCATCATGGATACCTCCCGTTCCAGGCGGTCGAGGTAGTAGATGAGGTAGATATACCGGAAGGAGGCGAGCTCGGAGAGGCCCGCAGCGTACCTGGGGAGCAGAACGACACGGAAATCCCCGGGATCGGAATCCACCGGTTGGTAGGGTGCCTTCTCTTTGTAAGGCGTGTGAATCTTTCCTATGCTCTTGAAACGGAAAACCATCTGGCCTTCTCCTTCTCCCCCGATGGGCCCGCCTCTCAGAATTCGAAGACAGCCCCCACATGGCCGTATCGGAACCGGTCGCCAAAGACCTGGGAAAGCCGGGCTGCCGCCCTGAGGCCGGTGCAGTGTGAGACACCGATGGAGGCAACCTGGAGCTCCTGGAGGGCGCGGATCGAGGCCTCGAGCTGTTCCGGCCCCAGGAAGTCGAGGTGCGTCCCTCCGATGAGGCCGCGGATTCTGTCTTTTCCCGTCTTTTTGATGGCGTGGTGGATGATATTGATCATTCCGGAGTGGGCGCAACCAAAAACAATAACCAGCCCTTGCGCCGTGTCGATCACGAGGGACTGGTCGTCCTTGAATCGGTCGAGCTGGTAGGTTTGGCCTGTTTTGCTCTGGAGTCTGAGGTCGGGTTTTTCAAATGGGGTTGTTCTTGGAACCTCTCCTGTGAGAAACACGCCCTCTGCTACCTCGAGGAACTCCGCGGCCAGGGTGAACTGGGCACCGAGCCCTTCCAGATAGGGCCTCCTGTATGGAAGGCCCACGTACCGCACCCTGCCACCCTCTTGTTCCGGTAGGGCGATCCTGTCGAGAAAGACGTCCGGATGTGCGTGGACCTCCACGTCTCCCTTGAGAGTGAGTACCTGGGGCAGGCCTCCTGTGTGGTCGTAGTGGCCGTGGCTCAGAAATATCTTGCTCACTCTTGTCAGGTCCTTTCGGAAGCAGAGGGCATTGTCGACGAGAAACCGGCCGCTTCCCGTGTCAAAGAGCCACTCTCCCCCGGCTGTTTCGACATAGGCCGAAAATCCGTGTTCAGCACTCCCGATGCGCGCTCCCACGGTGTTTTCGCAGAGGATGGTTATTCTTACTCTCCCAGCCATGTTCTTCTCCTCCTTTTCCCCGGCTCCTCCTTTGATCATGAGGCCATTGAAGGGAGAGGCCTCCCCTTGAAATGCGGTGGCTCCGGACAGTGACGTCTCCCCGGACAGCGGCTAACCCCTCCTCGCCTCCACCCAGATCTTCTCGGCCATACCGGATCCGATAGCGAGCTCCTTGTCGCCGGCTCTGATAAGTAGAGGGGCCTCTGGTTTTTCATAACCGCTCGGGGTGACTTCGACGATCCTGATCACCACACCCTCTTCGATACCCAATTCTCTGAGCATGGAGCGTGCAGAAGATCCTGCAGCAATGGCCGAAACCCTGGCCTCCTCTCCGGCATCCAGGTAGTTCAGCTGGATTCTCCTTCCCCTGGTCACAAGGATCTTGGATGCATCACCTTCACAGATGCTCGACCTCCTTGCCCCGATCTCTACCAGAAAATCCCTGTCAGGCCTGGACCCTACCATCTGGATCACTCTTCCCGGCTCGATTCCGAAGTGGGTCTTGAGGATCTCGTGGATCTTCCAGCCGCCCTGGATGTTGGAGACAGGGGCCCGATCTCCGGGATTCATTTCGGCAAGGCCCGCCGATCTCCCGCTGAGATCCACCCGCACCTTCATGCTGACCCCGAGGCCGAGGGTGACCTTTCTCCGGCCGATTCTGATCTCAGTGCAACCTGAAGAGGGCGGCGGGGCCAGCCGTTCCACGGTCAACCCCTCCCTGATTCCGATTCCTGCAAGCCTCTCCCTGAGGCCCGGCCCGTCGATCCGGGTGATCCGGGCCCTGTCGCCGATCTCGAGTAGCTTGATGTTTTCTTCCATATCCATTCCCCGCCTCTCCTTTCAGGGAAGAAAACGGGCTGCGGCCAATACTCTCCCCTGAATGCTGCCAAAGGCCACATGCGGCCTTATTCACCCACTCCGCGGCCGCACCAGGAGGGATCCGGGAAGACTCCTCGATGTTTTCACGAGGGCAGGGAGATCCTTACTGCTTCTCCCGGGTGCCCAGCCTCTCCTGAGCGGTGAGAAACCGGCGATTTGATCCCGCAACCAGGTCGGCCGCCTCTCGGATCGGACCTGCGATCTCCCCCAGTCCCTCCGCCTCCAGCCTGTCCGCCCATTTCCGATACTCCTGGGCGTGCTCCTCGTTGTGGGAAATCCAGTGTGGAATCAAGACTCGGACCTTTTCAAGGATCTCTTTCCCGCTCACCAGAGCCTCCTTTCTTGTTCACCGGTTCAAGGTGGAGCCATGGCGGATCGCTCGATAATCCCGGGGCGGCTTATCTCTCCCCGGGCTCCCTGGTCAGGCTGAGAAGCCTGACCCCATGGCCGTGAAGCTGCCTGAAGGTGGCAGCCTCGCTGATGAATCTCAGAACCTCCTCGGAATCGACCACCCGGGTTCCGCAGATCACATCGATTCCATAATCGAAGAGCAAGGGTGTCAGCGGCGAGGTTGGCCCGGTCAGGACCACGAAGCTCTCCCGGCACAGGGAGAGAAGCCCCTCGATGGTGTGGTTGATGAAGGCAGTCCCCGTTATGCAGACCACATCGCACCGGGGAAGGATGCGCTTGGTCTCGCTTTCAGGCAGATCCCCTGGGCGCAGCCTTTTTTCGATGACCCAGAGATTCTTCGCCGCCTTTTTCAGCTTCGGCACAAAGGGGAAGTGACCGACCACGGCGATGTTGCGGCCTCTGCCCTTTTCGAGCAGCACGTCGTAGGCATTGAGATCCACGCATCTGGCCACATCCACCTCGATGAGAGAGTTGATGGCGGCCATGCCGATGGAGGCCTCCAGGGTGTTGTGAGACCTGGCGTACTCGACGAGTTCCAGGGCGTTTTTCTCCGTGAGGAATCCCACGTCCCTCACTCCGGACTGGTGGGTGTCTGCCTCCCCTTCGAGGGCCCGGTACGTTGTGGAGAGTCCCGTATGCCGGGTCGTGACCGCGGTCCAGAAGGCACAGCAACGTACCTCCCGGACAGGGTGATCCCTCCCCCCGAGGCTTTCGATCAGTTGGTCTAAGATCTTCATCTCACGCTCCATGGATCATGGGTGGAAAGGGGGGCCCCTTGCCTGCGGGCCGATCCGAAGAGAACGGCCGGGTGCCGGGTCCCTCGGGCCGGCCCTGGGCTCCTACTCTGCGAGAGGGCAGAAGCGCCTCAGCTTGAGAAGGACCGCTGCCCCTGCGATAGTCACCCCGTAGAAGATCGTGGGCTTTTCGATCAGAAAATCCACGATAGTCCCGTTGGTTACGGTCGTGCCTGTCACCAGGCAGATGTCGGCCCAGGAGAGGTTCTCGGCGGTCTGGTCCGGGCCTCGGACGAGAAGTCCGAAGCGGGTCTTGCCTGTATTGTCCGGGTCCATGTCGGTAACCCTCACGTCGAACCGCCCGGACAGGGCTTCGACCATCCTGGGCTGGAATCCGGCCATGGCTATCCTGGCGCCGCGGCCGAAACGTTTCTCTATGTATGAGACCAGCTCCCTGGCACACCTCGGCGGGCTCTGGTCCTTGCAGTGGACGGTCCGGTCCGCCTTCCCGATATATCTCATCAACGCGTTGAGACTCGATATGAAGATCGCCCTCCGAAAGTTGTTCTTGAGAGCCATTTCAGCCACCTCGACGAGGGTTCCGGAGAAGTCACCGTACATATCCGTGAAGGCATGGCCGCGGGCTCCTCTGAACTCCGCCTCCATGATCCTCTCCTTGCCCTTGAGCAGGGGATAGTCCCGATCTTCGGGGTTGCCGATCGCTTCCTCAGGGGTGAGAGGGGTTGCGGTTATTC
Organism: Deltaproteobacteria bacterium; assembly: GCA_019308905.1. Taxonomy (NCBI): domain Bacteria; kingdom Pseudomonadati; phylum Myxococcota; class Myxococcia; species Deltaproteobacteria bacterium. Next base: position 186,479 of record JAFDHF010000004.1, on the reverse strand, counting down.
TGATCCTTTCGGAGCCGAGGCCGTTCAGGTCTATCATCTCCAGGAATTTCTGCTTCATTATGCCGTACACATCCACAGGATCCTCCTCTAGTAACTTCGAAGGGAGCGTATCTTGAAAATCACGTGGACCTCCCTGCCGACGGTCATACCCTCGCCCTCGTATATGTCTTCTGGAATCTCGGCCAGGATCAAGGAGCCGTCGACCTCGACCTGGAGCCTTCTTATCGATCCCACCCGGGAGACGCTCCGGATCCTCCCCGTGTATCGGTTGAGTCGAGGACCCGGTGGTCTGTTGCAGGAGACATAGACGTCCCAGGGGGAGATGGCGATCTTCCGGGGGAAATTCCCCTCGTAGGGGACCACGATCGAGACCCCATCGGAATGGACTTCCAGGAGTCCGTTGCTCAAGAGCCGGGCCTGGCGGCAGTCGAAGACGTTTGGTGCCCCTATGAAATCGCCTTCTCCTTCGCCGAAAGGGTTCAGAAGAACCTCGTCGGGAGGGCCGACCCGCCTCAGTATCCCCCCTTCCAGCACGGCGACCCTGTCGGCCATCTCCTCGGCCTCCGCGAGGTTGTGGCTGACAAAGACCGTGGTTATGCCGAGTTTGCGCTGGAGCCTCAGGTATTCGAGGCGCAGCCTCTTGGCTGTTCTCACGTCGAGGCTGTTGAAGGGCTCGTCCAGCAGAAGAATACCCGGCTCCGGAGCCAGGGCACGGGCCAGGGCGACCCTCTGCTTCTCACCCCCGCTCAGCCTTTTCGGGTACCGGCTCAGGATGGGTTCGATGTTCAGGAGCTTTGACAGCTCCTTCACCCTCTCTTTGCGCTTCACCTTGGGCCACCCCCTGGCCTCCAAACCGAACAGGATGTTCGAGGCCACGTCCAGGTGCGGGAAGAGCACCAGGTCCTGGAAAAGGTACCCTATGTTCCTCTTTCTGGTGGGCACTCCCTCCACAGGAGTCCCCTGGATCATGACCCGGCCCTCGTATTCACACAGGCCGGCGATTACGTTCAACATCGTCGTCTTGCCCGAACCCGTGGGCCCCAGAATCACCATGAGCTCCCCTGTCTCGATCCTCAGATCGACACCTCTGAGGACGAAATTGCGAATCCCTGTGAGATCGATCGAAGCCACGGCTATCTCCAGTTCCTGGTCATTCTCTCTTCGAGGTAGGCGAAAAGCCTTTCGAAGAGAAGCCCCATCAGGGAGAGGACGATGAGGCAGACTACGATGATGTCCACGCGGAGAAGGCTCTCTGATTTGATCAGCAAGGCCCCGATCCCCGTGGGGATCGCCACCATTTCCGCTGCGATGACCACTCTCCAACCCATGCCGGCTTCAAGGCGCAGCCCGGTCAGGATGTGAGAGATCGCCATGGGGATTGCGAGCTTCCAGAGGATCCTGAGATCGGAGGCCCCAAGGGTTCTTGCAGCCTGGACGACCCTCGGGTTCAGAGATCTGATGCCCGTTGAGGTGTTGTAAAGAACCGGGAAAAAGGAACAGATTCCGATAATCAGGATCGGGAGAGCCTCCCGGATTCCGACCCATATCATGAGAAGGGGGAGCCAGCCCAGAGCCGGGATGGGATAGAGCAGCCCGAAGACAGGTCCGAAAGAGCGGCCGACTTTTTCGTTCCACCCCATGACTATTCCCATCACCATCCCGGAGAGGGCTCCGAGGAGAAACCCCGCAACCACACGGATGAGGCTGCTCAGCAGATCTCTTCCCAACTCCCCGGATCCGACCAGATCGAACGCCGTGGCAAGTACCCTGGAGAAAGGGGGGAAGAGATATTCGGGCACCAGGCGGCTTCTCGCCAGGACCTCCCAGCCGAGGAGGAGGACGAAAACCGGCAGGACCCCTCTCGGTATTCTCATTCTCATTGAATGTCCTCCGCAGATTCCACCCGGTAGAGGAACAGACCCGGATCGATCCTCTTTTCGAGGTACCCGAGCCTAAACATGAGATCCACCGCGTCCTGTACGGCCCGCGGGTCGATGCCGGCCCTGTAGTCGAGGTTTCCCATCGACTCGAGGGCGACCTCGGGGGGGATTTTGAGCACGCAGCCCATGATTGCCGCCCCCTGTCTCGGATGCCGGTTCAACCACGCCGTGGAGTCCCTGGTCACCTCGGCCAGTGCGCGGACCGCACCGGGCCTTTGACTGATGAGTTGCTCTTTGACCACCAGGACACTCCCCTGCATGCCCGGCCAGAGATCCTGGCTCTTGAGTAGGACGGAAAGCCCTGCAACCCGTGCCATCGTCATGTAGTGTTCGGGGAGCCAGGCGCCGTCGAGTCGCCTGGTCTTCATGGCCGTCAATAACTGGAGAGGCCCCATTCTCCTGACCTTGAGCGATTCGGGATGATAGCGTTCGATCATCAGGTGCAGGAGGAGGTCGGCCGGGCTTCCCTCTCTCACACAGCCGATGGTCCTTCCACCCAGCTCGTCGACCGAGAAGATCCCCTGCTGGACCACCAGGCCGTATCCGTAGAGGTGCGTGCCGAGGACCGCCTTGATCGGGATCCCCCTGCCGCGGCAGAGCAGTGCCGGGGCAAGGCAGATATAGGCGGCCTGGATGTCGCCCCGTGCAAGGGCGGCGGCGAGGGCCAAGCCGGTCTTGTAGGTTTCATAGGAAGCCAGGTGGAGGCCCTTTTCCCGGAACCAGCCCTTGTCTCTGGCCACGTACGCACAGGCCGCATGGGTATTGAATTCGACGGCGAGTCCGATCCTGCCGCTTCCCGCCCGAGCCGCACGAGAGCCCGCAGTGCTCGCCCACATGCACAGGAGGACTAGCCAGATCAGCCGGCCCTGTGGTCGTGTCTCCCGTCCCATGGTCTCCTCCTAAGTGGAAAGGGTCGCCAGCTCCCTCCGGACCTCTTCGAGCACCGTCGACCGGGTCATGTGGATATCGACGCCGCCGTCCGAGAGCACATAACTCGGCCCCCTGCCCTTGAACTCTGTCTTTGTGAAGACCGTGTCCGTTCCCTGCTGGATCAGCCACTCACTCACCTTGATTCCCTTGCCCTTCTCCTCGTTCAAGAAAGGGTTCTTGAGAAACTTCTCTTCCAGAATGGTCCTGTCGTCTGTCTTCACTACGGCGATGTAAAATACAGGGGCATCCCCGAAGTGGGAGGAGAGGGTACTTCTATCCTCTTCCAGAGGGACCGCACATACCCGGGTCTCTCTTGCTGCAGGCGCGTAGTGGATCAGGATGTGGTCCACATGGGAGACCTTCTCCTTGATCTTTTCCTCTATCCTCCGGCTCACCCGATGGGCCTTTTCCAGATTCCTGATCCGGAGGGAGATATCCGCCTCGATGAACTTGAAGCGCCCCGAGTTCCTCCCCCAGAGGCCGTTGATCCTCTCGACTTGGGGGTCACTCTGAATCGTGTTCTTCACGAGGTCCATGGTTTCAAAATCCAGGGACGCATCGAGAAGGACCCGTATGGAATCGAGGAATATCCGGATGCCCGCCCTGCCGACGAAAACGACCACGACCAGGGCCGCGGCCCTGTCCAGGGGCACCTTCAGCCAGCTCCCGGCAAGACCCACCAGGATCACGCCGGAAGAGAACATGTCGGTCCTGATGTGCTGGGCGTCGGCTATAAGGCTCGGGGATCCGATCCTCTTGCCCTGCTTCAATTCGTACCTGGAAAACAGGAGCGTGATCACCATGGTTGCAACTACTCCGGCCATCGCCAGGGGGAGACGATTGAGATCCATCGACTGCTTCTCCAGGAAGACGGTCTTTGCGATCTCATAGCCGGCAAAGAGGATGAAGAGGGAAGAGATCAGAGAGACGAGGTTTTCCACCTTGTAAAGGCCGTAAGGGAATGCCCTCGATTTCCGCTTGGATATCTTGATCCCGGCCAGGACCGTCGCCGCCGAGATCACATCCGACAGGGAATGGATGGCGTCGGCAAGGAGGGCGACGGAGCCCGAAAGGGCAGCAAGACCGTACTTCAGGGCAGCCAAAAAAACATTGGTGGTAATGGAGAGTAACCCGATCCTTTCGCTCTCTTCCACGTTCAGGCCCTCGGTCTTTCAGCATCATGGCGGAGAATATGCCGACACCTCCTGGATGGTCCTACTCGCGCTCCCGGCAGTTGCTGCGGATCCGCATTCTGCCCTGTCGACCCGTGCCGGTAAGGCAAGAAACCGCCCATACCCCCTCCATCCGTATGCAGAGGCAGACCCCAGGCCGGATTCCAAAACATCGCAGCGTTCTGCTTTGGGGAGTTCCATCCATTGCCGGGAGCGCGGCCGGAGCCTTTCTCCTTTGGGCGAAGGACCGCACCCCGGCAGGGGCTTCCGTTCTTCTCTTCGAGAATCTCGACCCCCTATTGTCGTGAGGAGGATTCTGGATGCCTTTTCGTACTCGGGAATCGGGCCAGAACCATGCACCCGGGATAGAGAATCAGCGGAGAGCTCATAGGCGGCGCACTTCTCTGCCAGGGACTTTCCGTGGTTGCGGCCGCCCGCCGCGCCCACGAGAATCCAACTCTACCGTATCGCCGACCTTTACCTGACCGCTACGGACCACCCTGGTGAAGACCCCCTTTTCAGGGAGGAGCGAAATTCCGCAGTAGGAGTACGTACGCGGCTCGGAGGGATCCTTGCCCACGGCTACGACTTCGATCACCGCCTCCCCCAGACGGAGCCGGTCTCCGACGCGGATCCTCCCCAGATCGATGCCGCTGGTGGTGATATTCTCGGCAAAGGCACCCGGGGGGGCATGAATTCGGCGTTTCTCACAGGCAGCCTCGATGTCCTCAGAGGCGAGGAGGCTCACCTGGCGCTTGGTGCCGGCGTGCGAGTCCCCTTCGAGCCCCCAATCCTCCCTCAGCATGCCCTGGTCGATGTTCTTCTTGGGGGCCTGGGGGTGATGACTCGAGCAGACTCCTACGATCCGTCCCTTTTCCGACCCCGCGCTCATCGCTTTCCTCCTTCAACACGGAACTCCATGATCGGTTGCATCAGAACCCTTCCCTCTTCAGCCTGGCGTAGTAACTGTCTGTCGTATACAGGGCGGCCGCGGGATTGTGTCCCAGAACGCGGTCCTTGACGATCAGGACGGTGCTGAAGGCCTCGGCGTACTTGAGAAACAGGGAATCGTGTCCCACGCAGAGGCCGAGGAGGATGTTGAAATCGGTCTTTTCGTGATTGAGAATCATGGCCTGGGCAATGGGACTGCACATTGATTCGAACTTCCCGATCTCTATCTTTTCTTCCTCCTTTATGCCGATCGTTTCCTTGGGCGTCCTTCCGGTCTTGCAGACCACAGAGACCACCTCGAACCCCTGGGCCTCGAGTATCCTGGTCAGGATCGAGGCCTCGTGGTGAAGGCCCGAGCAGAAGGCGATCCCGATCCTCTTGAACCCCATCTTCTTGGCGAACTCACAGGTCTCCTGGATCCTGGGTTTCACCGGATGGAGAACATAGGGATCCACCCCCCGGTTGATGTAGCACTCCCCCTCCTGAATGCTTGCCTGGCGCGCGAACTCCCTGATTTCCGGCTTCTCGTACTCTCTGTTGGCACGTTCCACCACGGCATGCCTGTTCAGGGTGGGGCAGAAGGCAGGGCCCCGGCCCAATTCCGACTCGCAGATCCTGTTTTCGACACTGCATTTCGAACATGTGGGTAGAAGATCCTGGTTCATGATTTCCTCGCCGAGAGTCTTATCTCTGTCCTTGACCGCCCGTTTTTCAGGAAAGAGGGGAATATGAGACCGGGAGGTAAATCAACCGGTCTCCAGCGGGCCGTCTGTCGATTGAACGAGAGGGGGAACCGCCCCCCTCTCTCCACCAGGGCCTCTACTGGACCGGATTTCCGGCCTTGACCCAGGCTTTCCAGCCACCTGACATGCTGGCGACATTGGTGTACCCGAGACGCTTCAGGGTGCTCGTCGCAAGAGAAGATCTCCCGCCGGTCTTGCAGTAAACGATGATCCGAGCCGACTTGTCAGGTATCACCTTGGAGATCTTGAACTCGAGCAGACCCCTCGGCAGGTGCTTGGCATTCGGGACATGGCCCTTTTGCCACTCGGATTGTTCCCTCACATCCAGGAAGACGGCTTTGCCTGCGTCGAACTCCGCCTTGGCCTCGGCCACGGAAACCTGCTCTATGTGTTTCCTGGCCTCGGTCACCATCTCCTGGGTGGTCATGGTCTTTTGGGTTGTTGCACAGCCAAAAGACAGGACCAGGGCAAACAGTAGCGAAATGGCCAGAATGCCTCTCAGGAATCGATTCCTTGCCATGGTTTCTCACCTCCTTTCTCTGGGACTTTGTGGAACTCCCGGTACAAGGAGACCCAAGGAAAGCCCTGGGCCTCACTTCTTCTTTGTCTTTGTAGGTATCGCGGATTTCGGTACGATGACCGATCGATTGGCCGCCCTCTCTTCGGGTTTCACGTCCTTCTCGGTGAGAAAGAGCTTCTTTTTCTTGTGACAGGACCTGCAGCTCTTGTTCTGCGGGGTCTTCAACTGGATATTGTGGGGCGTTGCAGGCTTCCAGGTCGGAACCTGGTCGAAGTTCTTCAGTCCCCCCTTCACATAGAAGTCGAAAAGCCCCGGATTGGTCGGGACGTGCCGCACCGTAACGAACTTGTAAGGCTGCTCCTCGGTGATCTTTGGATTGAGGCCGATCTTGAAGTCCATCACGGTCTGGTCTGTTTGAAAGTAGGGGAGTCCCTTTTCGTCGGTACCCACGTGACACCCGTAGCAGTTCTTGTACTGGAGGGAATGGCAGACCGTACATTTGACGGTCTCGTGATGAAGCCTGTGCACTTTTTTCTTGGATGTGGCGCTACCCGCATCCTTGTGGCAGTCCACACACTTCGGACCGCTCATGACTTCGTGCATGGTCGGGTACCTGTTGCCGTCGCCGTGCATTTCCCCGGCCTTGTGACAGGAGACGCATTCCATGTTCTCCTTGACGAAGTGGACGTCACCGGGTATGCCGGGGTTCTTGCCGGTGAACTCCTTCTCCAACCTGCTTCCGTGACAGGAGGTGCAGTTGGTCCCCATGGGCGGGGTCTTCATGAATTTGTGGCCCTGAACGAGTCCTCCCTCCACGGAATCGGGTCTGCTCACATGGCACTGGCCGCAGCTCGAGTGGCACTCCATGCAGTGTTTGCCCATGGCCTTTTCGAGGGCCTTTTTGACCGATGGATCCTGGGTGGCCCGTTTGCCGATGATGAGACGATACGGCAGGAGGGTGACGTGGAGGCTCGACTTTGCGGTCTCCACAATGTCCTCATGACAATCGCCGCAGGCCTTTGAAGCGTCGGGGAAGGTGGGGTCCTTGACGAGCCCCTTATGGGCGGTCTCCCAGTTGTTGTCCTCCGGGTTGCCCCCGTGGCAGTCTACACAAGCTATGTCACCGTGATCTGACTCGAGAAACTCATCTTCCACCAGAACCTTTTCGTATAGCTCCAACGGAGCCAGCTCACCCCCTCACCCTTCGCCCTTTATGGCTTCGGACTTGACAGGGGGATGTTTCTTCAGAATATCCTGGCTCAGCCTGATGAGTTTCCTGGAGTCGGTATGGCACGACAGGCAACTGCTCTGTTCAGAAGAGGCCCGGGCGCTCAGCACGAGTACCCCGGACACAAGCAGCAGGATTCCCAGAGACAGCCATCCCTTCCGCAACCCAGGATTTCTTTCAAATGTGGGTCTCTCCATGTCCAAAACCTCCTTTCCGCTCGATGAGTCCGCTTGCCGGCCTTGCGGACTCCTCCCTGTCGGGGAATTGCCTTGACCACCAAACCTCCGGCCCCACCATCGGCCGGCGCTGTTGGAGCAGGCGGGATTCACGAGGTAAACCCATGCAAGCCAAGTCGGACCGCCTTTCAAGATGATAACCCATCGTAGAAATTCTTCAAGACCAAAAACCGGAGAAAAACAAAAAGTCCCCCCCTTGCGGCAGACTCCACCCTGTCTCACCGAATCTCGATCGCCCTGCCCACTCCGGCCCGGATGAAGTCGCCCAGGTACGCGTGTTCAAAGAGTCTCCGTGCTTCGTCACCCGTGCAGTGGCAGGGCGCCACCTTCTGCACACCCATCTGCCTGAAGTCCTCAACAACCGATTCAATCCGGCCAGGGCTGCTTGAGAGCAGGTGGAACCCCCCCATGACGAGGAAGACCTTCCTCTTGAGCAAGGCCTTCGCCCTTCTGACCATGCTGACGATTCCCGGATGTGCACAACCGGTGATCACAACCAGACCGGGCTTCGTGCTTAGGATGAGGGCCTGTTCGGGGATGATCTCTCCCATCTCGCCCGTGGAATAGACTCCGGCCAGTATCCTCGTGGGGCCTGAGACACGCGCAACATCGGCTCCCCGGACCCTGAGTGCCTCTGAATAGCCTTGCGGAAGACTCCCGGGAAGAAAGACCCTCGGGCGGGTTGCGACCTCGACGATACTGTCCAGTCCCCCGGTATGATCACCGTGGCCATGAGAGATGACGACCGTGCCGACCGCCCCCGGGTCTTTTCCCAGCTTCTTCATGTTGTGGAGTAGGGTCTTCCCGTCCCCTCCGGTATCGAAGAGAATCGATCGGCCTTCCGACTCGACGAGGGCCGAAAAACCCCATTCCCTCCTCAGACCCGGAACAAAGGGGTTATTGTCGTAAAGGACCGTTATCGTCACAGAGGAAAGGGGAGGATCTCTCCATTGCTCTGGTCCGCCCATGGCGGCGGCGGGAGTGATAAAGAGGGTCAGAACTATACACACCGCCTTTTCCAAAGGTCTCATTGGGAGTCTTCTCTTTCTTGCAACCCCAGGCCGTGGCCTCTCTATTCGATCAGCATCTTGTGACTCAGGAATTGGATCTCCTTGATGTTTCCGGGAACAATCTTCTCTTCGCCGAATATATCCTTCAACTCGAGCTTCCCGTCTTTTGGCCGCGCCAGGGCCACATCCTCCATGATCAGTTCCTCATTCCCCTCTTTCACCAGATAGGCATTGGTTTCACACATGGCTCGTCTCTCCTTGGTTCCCGGCAGACCTCAGCTCAAGTCCGCCTCTATCCTCTCCCACATATCCCTGATCCGGCTCGTGAACTCTCCACAGGGATGTTGGATAACCGTTTTTCTCATGACGAGAGAATCGACCACACACCGGTCAAAGGGGAGCTTCGACACAACTTCCACGCCTTTGTCCCGGCATTCCCGCTCGATCTCCGCCGTGATCTCTGGATTGATATCGAACTTGTTGATGCACACCCTGGCAGGGATCTTGAAATGACCGGCAAGATCCAAAACCCTGTTCAGATCGTGCATCCCCGAGAGGGTCGGTTCGCTGATGGAGAGAATCATATCCACCCCTGCCACAGATGCCATCACAGGGCACCCGACCCCGGGCGGCCCGTCGATGATGACGAGGTCGAGGCCCTCGTTTTCCGCAATCTCGGAGGCCTTTTTCCTCACCGCGGTCACCAGTTTGCCCGAGTTTTCCTCCCCGATTCCGAGCCTGGCATGAACCAGGAGGCCGTAGGCGGTCTCGGAGACGAACCAACTGCCCGAATGATTCTCTCTCATCGTGATCGCATCCTCCGGGCACCCGTAGACACAGAGTCCGCAATGATCACAGGAGACGAGGTCCACGACCCCGTCCTTTATCGCGTCAAAACGGCAGAGATCCGTGCAGATACCGCACCTGGTACATTTCTCTTGGTCCACGACAGGCGATCTTCCACCATAGAACTCGACTGTTTGGCGGAGTTCCGGGTTCAAGAGCAGGTGGAGATCCGCTGCGTCCACGTCACAGTCAGCCATTACCTTGCGGCGGGCCAACAGGGCAAAAGCTGCGGTGATGGTGGTCTTCCCGGTTCCCCCCTTCCCGCTAATGATGGTCAGCTGTTTCATGGCCTTTCCCTTTCTGCCTGCCGTGCCGCTCGGCATAGTCCCGGATCGCCTCGTGCAGGCCTCGGATGGCCAGGAGCGAGCAGTGGACTTTTCTCGCAGGAATTCCCCCTGCCGCATTGATCACGTCGTTATCATTGAGTTGGAGGGCCTCTGAGAGGGTCTTCCCGATGGCGATTTCCGTGGCAATGCTGGAGGTGGCAATGGCTCCGGGACATCCCTGGGTGAGAAACCTGAACTCCCGGATCCGGCCGTCCTCAACCCTGATGGTGGCGCGGAGGAAATCCCCGCAGGTCGGATCTCCGACGGTGCCCACCCCGTCCGGGTTTTCGACTTCTCCCACGTTCCTGGGGTTGAGGAAGTGGTCGATCATCTTCTCGTTGTATGTGATATAGCCGAAATCATCTTGATCGGCTTCATAGGAGCTCTCTTCTGACAAGGTCTCCCCCCTCCTTCCCGTGCCTGGTCTCTGCTTCGACGAGGTTCGTGATCTCCTTGAAAAGAGAGAGAAAGCGGGACCGGTAGTCGGGCAGGACCTCCACCACCGGTATGCCCCTCGAATAGGATTCCGCGATCCGCCTGTCCATAGGCACCTCCATTACCACCGGGATCCCCTCTCTCCGGCAGAACTCCTTCACTCCAGGGCCGCCTACATCTGCCCGGTTGATCACGACACCCATGGGGACCCCCATTTTCCTGACCATCCCGGCGGCCAGTTCCAGATCATTCAACCCAAAGGGGGTGGGCTCGGTTACGAGAAGGCAGAAGTCCGAACCCTTTACCGTTTCGATTACGGGACAGGACGTCCCTGGAGGTGCATCGAGAATGGTTACCTCCGAAGGCAGAAGGAGGCGCTTCTCTTTCCGTATGACCGGGGTTGCCATGGGCTCACCGATATTGAGGATGCCCTGAACAAAACGGATCCTTCCGGCGTGGCCGATCTCGATCCTCCCGATCTCTTTGTCCTCTTCGCCGATCGCCTTCTCAGGGCACACGTATGAACAGGCCCCGCAGCCGTGGCAGAGTTCCTCGAATGTGAGGAGGGCCTCTTTCACCACGACGATGGCGTGAAACTCGCATGCTTCGCTGCACTTGCCGCAGTAGTTGCACTTCTGAAGATCGACCTTCGGGACCGGAATGGCCGCAGAAACCGTCTCCTCTATCGAGGGCTTCAGGAAAATGTGGGCGTTGGGCTCTTCAACGTCGCAGTCCATGAACTGTACATCGCCCAGGGACAGCGCCAGGTTTACCGCTACCGTCGTCTTTCCGGTTCCGCCTTTGCCGCTGGCTATCGATATTATCAACAGGTTCTCCCTATCTCTCTTTTCTCGCCGCAGATAACCTTCGACTTGTCCGAGGGGGCTGTCGCCTTGGAAACCGAGCCAAACACCTCTGCAAAAGGCCGCGTGTCGGCACGTATGAACGACCAGGCGCCGCTCGATCCGAAGGAGAGGATCCTGATCCTGAAGAGCAGCCTGACAAGGGGATTCCCTGGAATCTCGTGCTCCATCATGCAGAAACGGCCGCCCTCTTTGAGCACTCTCCGCGCTTCGACCATTACACTGCGGCGGACATCCTCCGGCAATTCGTACATGGCATGTGAACAGGTGACAGCATCGAAGGAGGCGTCTTTGAGTGGGAGGGACGCGGCATCCGCCTCGACCCAAGAGACCCTCCCGAATCCCAGGCACCGGGCCTTCTCTCTCCCTTTGCGAAGCATACCGCCTGAGAAGTCGAGGCCCACCACAAAACCTTTCTCCCCTGCGGCCCGGCCGAGCTCGATCGCAACGGCACCGGTCCCTGTGCAAAGATCGAGCCCCCTGCCCTGGGGGCCGATCCCCGTCTTTTCGACCATGAACCGCCTCAACCTTCCCTCCCTGTCCCCGGAATGGATGCGGATAAGGGGATCGTAAAAACGGGAAAACAGATCATAGAATGCCCTTCTGGCCTGCCGCGCCATCGACCGCCCTACCAGAGGTCGTCTTCGAGTCTTGGAGACTCTTTCTTGTGTCGGGTGTAAATCACCCTGTAGCGGTCCTCGAAACCGTCGAAACAGACCGTACAGCCATTGCAGCCCCCGGGATCTACCCCGCGGCCCAAGGGCTCTAGGTGAACCTCGTATCCTGCCTCCCGGTAGAGCTCCACCGCCTCGCTGAGCCGCGGCTCACTCGCAATGAACTGCCTTTTCCAGCCCTGCCGCTGGAGTCTCCTTTCCCGCTGAGACAGTTGCCCGGACTGGACCATCGGTTCCACACGGGTCATGGTTTTCTCCGGGGCGGGCCCGCGACACAGGACACCCCCTCCGGTTCAGTCGATCCTCCGCAGGAGGGGATCGCAGAGCCGGACCGCCGAGCCCCGGGGCTCAAGGTGATTGCTAGCCCCTTACCATGGGGGTTCCACATTTGGGGCAGTGCTGCTGGTAGCAGGGCACTCCTGCCTGGTGGGGAGCCGTTGTCCCGCAAGAAGGGCACACACACTCACCACCGGGTCCGGCTCCTGCCCTGGTTCCGCCCATTCTGCCGGCTCCTCGACCGCCTCCCCTTCCCATTCCTCTCCCTGTTCCCGGACCGCCGCCCCAGGGCGGGCCCGTTCCGTCTCCTCTTGGCATCTCCCTTCCTCCTTCCTCTAGAACCGGACTCTCCGGTCCAGGATCTCTTTCAGAGAGCCCTCTTTGAACCGGTCCACCGCCTCCCCTACCGTTCCGCCGCTCGTCTCATAAATCCTGATGGCGAGCCCATTAAGGGTGGTCAGGGCATTGGGCCCGACCTGACCGGTTATCACGGCCTCGGCGCCCTCACCGGCAATGAACCGGGCAGCCTCCGGACCTGCACCTCCTGCACTCGATGCTCCCGGGTTTGCCAGGCAGCGGTACTCCAGGGTTTCGGTGTCTATGAATGCAAAAAAACCACACCGGCCGAAGCGGGGATCGACAGCGGCCTCAAGGCCCCGGCCGGCTGCACTGACACACACTATCATCCCTCTCTCCCTTTGCCCGGTTCTTTCGGCCTCTTGCTCAGCTCATCGAGCTTTTCAGAGATCTTTTCCATCTGATCCTGGAGGGCCTTCATCTGGGATTTCAGGGCCTCCATGTCCTGCTGCACAGGGCCTGCTGGCTGGACGGGCTGAGCACCGGCCATGGAGCCCCGGCCCATACCCATGCCTCGACCCATACCCCGGCCCATACCCATGCCTCTGCCCATACCCATGCCCATTCCCATGCCGCCTCCCCCAGGACCGCCCGGCGCGGCACCGGCACCCGCCTGGCCCATCCCAAAATGGCCTGCTACAGAGGGGCCTGAGGCGGATTGAAGTCTTCCCTGTTTGTACATTTCCACGGCATCTCTCACCGTCCCGGTGGCGCCGAGAAAGACCGGGATGCCCGCGGCATTGAGAGTCGTCGAAGCGTTGGGACCGACATTGCCGGTAATGACCGCTTCTGCTCCCCGATTGGCCACGAACTGGGCGGCCTGAATGCCGGCCCCGCCGGAGGCCATGGCGCTTTCATTGGCAAAGGCCTCGAACTGGAGAGAATCAGGGTCGACAAAGACGAAGTAACCACATCGGCCGAACCGTGGGTCCACCGGTGAATCGAGCGTGCTTCCCGAGGCCGTAACGACGACTTTCATCCGATCTCCTCCCGTGACTTCCGTTCCGACTCCCATGCGGGCTTGGCGGCCTGCCACATCTCGCCCTTCATGGATCTGCCGGGTTTTTCCCTAGTGGTCGTGGTGCTCACAGGGGAACACCCCTGATATCCGGCCGCCGAGATAGGCTGCGACGACGTTCTTGACCTTGCCCTGGACGCCGGTGGCGACCTCGATGCCGAACTGGTTGAACAGGTCGATGGCCCTCGGACCCATCCCACCGGCGATCATAACGTCTACATTCCGAGATCGGATGAACTCGGGGACCACCCCTGGCTGGTGAGCCTGGAAGTATGGGTTTTCCACAACCTCCGTCTCACAGATGTCACTGTCCTCCACCGCCACGATGGCATAGTAAGGGCACCGTCCAAAGTGAGCACTCACTTCGCTTTCGAGGCCTGCATCATTTTCACAGGCAAGGGCTATTCTCTTCATCCTCTCTCCTCCATGCTTTCTTTTTCTTCGCGGGTCTGCTCGCCCGATGCCGGCAGGGTCGGGATCCCCCTGTCACGGGCGTGCCTGAGATTTCTGGACACCCGCGAAGTCGGCCCGGCTGTCCACATAGGCCCGGCATGAAGCGGCGATCTTCTCGAAGGCCTCGGCCACCGGAGAATGGGAGTGACCGATGACCACGGGAACGCCGCTGTCGCAGTCGGCAACCACGTCGGGATCGATGGGTACTCTACCGAGAAAGGGCACCCTCAATTGGAGGGCAGCCTTCTCCCCACCGCCAACCTTGAAGAGGGGAATCGGTTTGCCGCAGTGGGGGCAGGTGAGGCCTGCCATGTTCTCCACGATGCCGATGACCGGGATTCCCATGGTTCTGCTGAAGTTGACGGCCTTGCGGGAGTCGAGAAGCGCCACATCCTGCGGGGTTGTCACGATGATCGAGCCGTCCACCTTTTTCAGAACATGGGCCGTGCTCAGGGCCTCGTCCCCGGTGCCGGGGGGAAGATCGATGATAAGACAGTCGAGTCTCCCCCATTCCACATCGCTTATGAACTGCTGGATGGCGCTGTGTTTAAGGGGGCCTCGCCACACGACCGGGTTGTCGGGGCTTCCGATAAAAAAGGCCATGGAGATCAGTTTCAGATGGGGCAGAGCTTCCACCGGCCTGATGCCGTGCTCTGCCCCTACCAGCGGTCTGGCATCGACCCCGAGCATCTTGGGCACATTCGGGCCATGGATGTCTGCATCGAGTATCCCAGTTTCCAGACCCTGGCGGGCCATGACCGCCCCCAGATTGATGGCCACCGTGCTCTTTCCGACCCCGCCCTTTCCGCTCATGACCATGACCTTGTGTTTGATCGCCGTGAGCTTCTGGGTGAGTCTCTGCTCGGTGTGCGCCGCCTTTTCATCTGCGCTGCAGCTTGCAGAGTGGCTGCAGGTTTGGCAGTTCTCGCCGGGGTCGCACTTGTCACTCATTCTTGTCCTCCTTCTTAACAGAGCCGCCGCTTCTCTTGCCGGGAGGAAACAACTGCCATGGAGCACCGGTTCCCCTTTTGGAGGCTCTTTTGCGCCGACTTTCACAGAAGGCCCTGGGTCGGAGTCGCCCCTTCAGGTACCGGTCGAGGGCCTCCTCGGCCTCTCCCATCACGTCGTAGATCACCGAGATCCCGTTGTTTCTCAGGTGGCTTTGCACCAAACGATTGATCCCCCCGCAGATGATGGTTTTCACGTTTCGGTTGCTCAGTTCGGCGATCCTCTGCAAGGGGGTCAGGCTCGAGATGGAGACCGTTTTTTTATCTACAATTATCCCATCTTCGATAGTCACGATCAATAGCTCCTGACAGAAATCAAACCTCGGAGAGATTCTCGAACCGAAAAGGGGGATCGCTACATTCATAGCAACTCCTTGTTGAGACGAGGGCAGCACGAAGCATGCCAGAGAGGATATCTCCGAGGAAGTAAAAACATCCCTGTGATATCGATATGTTGGCACCGCGAGAGTGCCGGAGGCTGGAACGATGGCGTTGCAGATATGCAACTGTTGCAGAAAAAACGTTGCAATGCTTCAGCAAAACCACGCCTGTCCGTGAGGGGAGGAATCCAGGGAAAACCCATGTTCCTCCTGCGCGGCTTCGCTCCCCCAAAGCCGGGGCGACAGGCATACGAGCAGTGCTGGGGCGGAGGGCCGGAGTAAGGCGCCCTCCGTGTGGGGTATGGGTCTCCGGAGGCGGCAGTGGTATTGGCATGGTTTATGGTACACCGAACAGACGGGGGCCGCCTTGTTGCCAGCAGGTGCCGTTGCTCTCTGTTTACAAAACCGGAGCGGCATTGTAGTATTCGCGGTACTCCCAGGGGTTGGAAGGGGGAGCCTATGAGTGGAGACAGGGTCTACGACCTACTTGAGGGCATCGTCGGAGAGGGAAACGTTTCCAGGGAGCCCCACATACTGGAGTGCTATGCGCGCGATTCAACGACCAATCCCCCTTCGCAACCCGACTATGTTGCGATGGCCACCCGGGTGGAACAGATCCAGGAACTGGTTCGCCTGGCCAACAGGGAGGGGGTTCCCCTGGTTCCGGTGGTTGGCATGTCGAGCACGGGGGGGCTGACTATTCCGGTGGAGGGAGGGATAGTCGTCGACCTCCACAAGATGGACAGGATAATCGAGATCAATGAGGACATAGATTACGCCGTCATAGAGCCGGGAGTGACGATAGGACGACTCGATGCGGAGTTGAAGAAGAGGGGGTACTGGGTGTCCCTGCCGGTGGGTCCGCCGGGCTCTGCCGGGCTTGTACCAGGATACATCCTGCACGGCTACGGCCACCTCGGGGGGAAGTTCGGCATCAATTCAGAACAGATCACGGGCATGGAGGTTGTCATGCCGGACGGGGAACTCGTCAGGCTGGGGGGATGCGCGGTCTCGCCTTACTGGTTTCACCGCACCCCTATCCCCGATCTAATGGGGCTTATTCTCGGCTGGCAGGGAACCACGGGAATCGTAACCAAACTCGGAATAAACATATACCCGAGGCCAGGATTCAAGGATATGGTCGGCTGGGGCATGTTCACTCCTCATGAGGAACCCCTGCCTGAGAGCTCTGCCCGTTTCTTGATGAAAGTCGCCAGGTTGGGCCTGGCCCACGACATTTCCGGCCACAGTTGGGGTGCGGTCCAGATCGGGAGAGGCCTGAAATACCCGCTGCCGCCTAAACCGAGGGAGGAACCGGAACTCTACTTCTCCGCTACACTCTACGGGTTCAGCCGGGAAGAGCTGGCCATGAAAAAGAAGATCCTTGAAAGCCTGGTCAGGGAAGGGATAGAGGAGGGACTCCCCGTGGCATGCACGGATGTCACAGAAAGGGTCAAGGTAGAAATGCCCACCAGGTACGCCCTGAAATACTCCGACCATAGGGGAGGCGGGGGCCTGGACTATATCGGGAGCATAACCCCGATTATCAACTGGCCCCAGGGGATCAAGAGACTCAACGAGATCTTCGACAGGCACGGCTTCACCCCTTACATCAGACTCGCCATATACAGGGGAACCCTTCAGGGTATGATGCGGGCCCTGATGCCTTACAACCGGGGCGACGAAAAGGACGTTGAGGCTGTCCGAAAGATAGCAAGGGAGGTCGTCCAGGTCGTGTTGGACTGCGGTGGCCTGGTCTACAAGGCGCCCTCGTTTGCCTGCGAAGAGATGTGGAAGAGGGGGGATCCGAACTTCCTGGAGTTGATGAGACGGGTCAAACAGACCCTTGATCCCAAAAGGATAATGAACCCCGGAAGGCTGGCCCTGTAGGGGAAGCCACGGGGGGCATGGGGGAGCTGAGATTGCCTCTGGGCGATTACAGGGAGACTGTCCATCTGTGCCGGCTGTGTGGAAACTGCAGGCAGGCCGGCACGACTTACCTCCCCTGTTGTCCTGCAGGGGAGAGGTTCGGCTTTGACGAGTACTACTCTAGAGGGAAGGCGATAATAGCCGGACAGCTATTGAAGGGCAGCCTGGCCTGGTCCCGTTCACTGGCAGAAGTGGTATACCGCTGTGCGGTGTGCGGAGCGTGTGTCGAGCAGTGCCCGGTATCCTATAAGGACTACATACTCGACGTGTTCGCAGCCCTGAGGGAGGAATGCGTGGAGAGGAGCCTGGTGCCTCGAGAGGTCGGGGATTTTCTTGAAAATGTCTACAAGTACGGCAATCCGTGGGCCGAGCCCAGGCAGAAGAGAGGCCTGTGGGCAGAGGGTACCGGGATAGGGGAGTACGAAAGGGGTGAGGATTTCCTCTACTATGTCGGCTGCATGGGCTCTTTCGACACGAGAGGAATCGAGATGGCGAGAGCCCTGGGGGAGGTACTGCTTGCAAGCGGGCTCTCCTTTGGAATCCTCGGGAGCGGAGAGACCTGTGAGGGCAACGAGGTGAAGCTGCTCGGCGAGAGAGGGCTTTTCGAAATCCTTGCCGGAGAGAACATCCGGAGGTTTACCGGTCTCGGCGTGAAGAGGGTGGTGACCCTCTCTCCTCATGCCTACAACGCGATGAAAAACGAATATCCAGCGTACGGCGGCAACTTCGAGGTGAAGCACTACACCCAGCTTCTTGTAGAGATGGTCGTGGATGGAAGGATAGACCTGTCCAAGGGGGTCGAGGCTCGGGTCACCTATCATGATTCCTGCTTTCTTGGAAGGTACAACCAGGAGTATGAGGCTCCGAGGAAGATCCTGAGAAGCATTCCAGGGGTCGAACTCGTGGAGATGGAGAGAAACAGGGAGAATTCCTTCTGTTGCGGCGGTGGCGGCGGTAACTTCTACACGGATTTTTTCGGCTCCGAACCCAACAGTCCGGCGAGAATCAGGGTCAGGGAGGCTCTCGATACAGGTGCGGACATTCTGGCGGTGGCCTGCCCTGTCTGCCTGACCATGCTCGATGACGCGGCCAAGGCCGAAGGTACCGAGGGCGGGATGAGGGTGATGGATATCTCGGAGATCCTGGCGAGTCTGGTCTTGCCTGAGCGGGGATCATCATGATTTCAAAGAGGAAAAAGCAGGCCTTCACGAGAACCATCCGGAGTCTCAAGAGAAGCGCTCCGATTCTGCTCGGCGTCTTGATGTTTCTTGCTCTGGTCTTCACCCTGGTTCCAAGGGACCTCTACGGGAGGATTTTTACGGGGGATCGGATCCTGGATCCCTTGATAGGGGCCACCGTGGGTAGCGTCGCGGCAGGCAACCCTCTGACGAGTTACGTGATAGGGGGGGAGCTCAGACTCCAGGGTATCAGCATGCTTGCCGTAACGGCCTTTATCGTGGCCTGGATGACCGTGGGGGTCGTCCAGCTTCCGGCCGAAGCGTTCATGTTGGGCAGGAGGTTCGCCCTCGTGCGAAACCTGGTTGCCTACGGCGCTTCGGTGATCATTGCGGTCTGCACGGTTCTTACACTGGGGTGGTTATGACCGGTCCTGTGGGAGAAAAAATCGGCGGGGGCACGGTCTTTCTCCTGTCTGCCGTTGCCTGCTACGCGGTTCTCGGTTTCGTGAACCCTGCACTCCTGGGGCATGTCCTGGTGGCCCTTGGAAGACTCGTCGTCAGGATCGCCCCTCTGCTGGTGCTGGTTTTCGGTATGATGTTTGTCGTCCACCTCGTCCTCGATCCTGAAAAGATCGGCAGGCTCCTCGGCAGGCAGTCCGGCCTCAAGGGATGGCTTCTGGCGATTTCAGGGGGCATCGTCTCTTCGGGCCCGATCTACATGTGGTACCCCCTGCTCAGCGACCTGAAAGAGAGGGGAATGAAGGAATCCCTCATTGCGGCCTTTCTCTACAACCGGTCCATCAAGATACCCCTCCTGCCGATGATGGTATACTATTTCGGATGGCCCTTCACCCTCGTCCTGTCGATCTATATGGTTGTCTTTTCCGTAATCAACGGGGTCGTCGTCGGCAAGGTGGTCCAGGGAGGGCACCAGTGAAAGTCGCCGTAGCGGCGATCGGCCGGGACGCGAAGAGCCAGATAAGCCCGAGGCCCGGCAGGGCGAGGTTCTATCTGATTTTCGGGGAAGGGGGCGGCCTTGTCGAGGTGGTGGCGAATCCCTTCAGCCGTGGGGGCGGTGGAGCCGGTTTTGCCGTCGCCAAGATGCTGGCCGACAGGGGGGTCGGTGTTGTGGTGGGCGGGAGATTCGGTGAGAATATGAGGGATGCCTTGAGGGAGCGGGGCCTGGAATACCGCGAGATGGCCGGTTCGGCCCTGGAGGCCATGGCGGAGATTCTCAGAGGGCCGGAAGGTTGAGGACCGGAGGGGAAGGGATCGTCGATATCCGTGGCTTCTCTTTTCAACCCCTTGAGAAACCCTTCTCAGTAGTATCCCTGGTACCGAGTTGGACAGAGACTCTCTTCTACTTCGGGCTGAGCCGGGAGGAGATCGCCGGCCGGACCGACTACTGCATCCATCCCAGGGGCAGGGTGGAGGGTGTTGAGACGGTGGGCGGGCCCAGGGATCCGAACCTAGAACGGATATTTGAGCTCGATCCGGACCTGATCATCGCAGACAGGGAGGAGAACCGAAAAGAGGATGTGGAGGAGATGGACGGGCACTGGCCGGCCTCCCGGGTCTTCGTAACAGGACCCCGAAGCGTGGACGAGGCTCTCGGAGATGTGGCCCGGCTCGGCCGCCTCTTCCATGCCCGGGGGCGGGCACGGCGGTTGATCGAGAGCGTGCGGGCGTCCATGGCGAGGATCCGCGGAGAAGGCCGCGGGACCGTGGCTTACGTGGTGTGGCAGGATCCCTGGATTGTTGCAGGGGGGGAGACTTATATCGGGGATATAATAAGGATTCTAGGTTACGAGAACGTGGCCGATCGCCCCCCGATTTCGGGTCCGGGCCGGGAGAGGAGGGGGGGCTATCCGGCCGTGACCATCGAGGATCTGGCACGGCTCAGGCCGGATGCCGTGTTCCTATCGACCGAGCCGTTTCCCTTCAGGAGGAGGCACGCGGACCTTCTCCGGTCACTGCTCGGCGGGGTCGATGCCGAATACGCAGGGAAGGTGAATATCCGGATTGTCGATGGAGAGTACTTTTCCTGGTATGGGAGCCGGATGATAGCGGCTTTCAGGTATTTTTCGAGGCACCGGGCCTCTCTGTGAAGCCCGGAGAGGATGGTCGGAACTACAGATTCGAGGAGGCAAGGGAGTGGAATCGAGAAAATTCAGAGTCGTGTTTCAGCCCTCGGGCAGACGGGGGGAGGTGGAGGAGGGGAAGACCCTGCTTGAGGCTTCGAGGGAACTGGGCGTGGATATTGAATCGGTCTGCGGCGGCACGCAGCGCTGCGGCAAATGCAGGGTGAAAGTGGAGGAAGGGCGTTTCGAGAGACTCGGTATCACATCCGGGATGTCCCATCTGTCTGAATGGCAGGCATCGGAAGAGAGATTCATCGACGGCCGGGCCAGAAAGGAGGGCTTTCGGCTGGCTTGTGCGGCAAGGGTCAGGGGGGATGTTCTTGCCTTTGTGCCGGAAGAGAGCAGGGCCGTCGAACAGGTCATACGCAAGACAGCCAGGGATATCAAGATCAAGCACGACCCGGCCGTGAGACTCTACTATGTGGAACTCCCGAGACCCAGTCTTGATGACCCCGTGGGTGACTTCGAGCGGCTTGCCGAAAGGCTCAATCAGGAGCACGGTCTGAAAGGCCTCGTCATCGATTATCCGGCTCTTGCGGGCCTTCCGGATATCGTCCGGAAGGCCGGTTGGAAGGTGACGGCCGCCGTCTGGAACGATCGGGAGATTATCCGGGTACTGCCCGGACGTCTCGAGGAGAGCTGGGGAATGGCTGTCGATGTGGGGACCACCACGGTGGCGGCCTATCTGTGCAGCCTGAGCACGGGGAAGGTGGCGGCCACCGAATCGATGATGAATCCCCAGGTGACCTTTGGCGAGGATGTGATGGCCCGGATCACCTATGCAACGACCCATCCTGAAGGTGGGCTCCAGGAGATGAGCAGCCTCATCATCAAAGGCCTGAACGAGATGATCGAGCGGACGGTTGCGAGGCTCGGAATAGACCGGGAAGATATCCTCGACATGAGTCTTGTGGGAAACACGGCCATGCATCATATCCTCCTGGGGATAGAGCCCAGGCACATCGGGGCCTCCCCCTTTGTCCCGGCCATACACAGTTCCGTTGACATCAAGGCCAGAGACCTGGGAATCGAAATCAACCGGTCCTCCTATGTTCACGTGCTGCCGATAGAGGCCGGTTTCGTGGGAGCGGACAACGTGGGAGTCCTCATCTGTGAAGAGCCCTACCGGAAGGAAAAGATCCGCCTGATAATCGATATCGGGACCAACGGGGAACTCATCCTCGGAAACCGCAGGAGAATGGTCTCTGCTTCCTGTGCCACGGGCCCGGCCCTCGAAGGGGCTCAGATCACCTTTGGGATGAGGGCGGCGCCAGGAGCCATCGAGCGGGTGAGGATCGACCCTGAGAACTTTGAAGTCAACTACAAGGTGATAGGGAGGGAGACCTGGAGCCTGTTCTCCGAGCCGGAGGAGATGGGAACAAAGGGTATCTGCGGATCCGGGATTCTCGACGTGCTGGGTGAGCTCTACAGGACCGGAATCGTCCGGAAGAGCGGCGCCTTCAACAGGGAGGTCAAGACTCCGAGGCTCCGGGAGAACAGGGACGGGATGCCTGAATTCGTCATTGCCTGGAGCAATGAGACCTCCATCGGCAGGGATATCGCGATCACTCAGGGCGACATCCGGCAGATCCAGCTCGCAAAGGCTGCGATCTACGCAGGGGCCAAGCTGATGATGCGCCGTCTGGGTGTGGACAGGATCGATCGGGTGGTGATTGCCGGAGCCTTCGGTACATATGTTGACAGGGAGGAGGCCCTGATCATCGGGATGCTGCCCGACATCTCTCCCTCCCGGATCAGCTCTGTTGGAAATGCAGCCGGGGACGGAGCGAGAATAGCCCTCCTCGACAAGGGGAAGAGAAGGGAGGCCGACAGGGTGGCCCGCCAGGTGGAGTACATCGAACTCACCATCGAAGAGGGGTTCCAGGATGAGTTCGTCGCCGCCCTGCACATACCCCATGCCAGGGATTCGTTTCCCCACCTGAAGGGTCTCGTCCCTGACAGGATTCTCGACCAGTGACTGTTCGGCCCCCCGGGTGCTGGAATCGAGGGGTTCCGTCGTGGTAAACTGTGGAGATATGCCGTGAAAGGCGAGAAATAGAAGAAAGGGGGATTTTCATGGAAGAAGAGGTTCAGCTTCATATCACGGATGGGGATTTCGAAAGGGAGATCCTCAAGTCTGACATTCCCGCTCTCGTTGACTTCTGGGCTCCCTGGTGTGGTCCGTGCCACATGGTTGCTCCGGCGGTTGAAGCGGTGGCCAAAAAGTACAAGGGCAGGCTCAAAGTGGCCAAGATGAATGTGGATGAAAACCGTTCCACCCCCGGCCGTTACGGTATCATGAGCATTCCCACCCTGATCGTATTCAAGGACGGTAAGATCGTAGAGCAGATAGTGGGAGCCGTGCCCCAATCGCGACTGGAAGAGGCTGTGGAGAAGGCCCTTTAGGTCGAGCAGGGGGCGGCTTGCCCGTATGGGTCCGGGATGAGACGACTTATTGAAGGCGGCCGGGTGGCCGTCTTTCAAGTTGGACCGGAGAGGTTTGAGATGGGAGGGGTCTTCTGAGACATGGAGCAGAGCCGCCGCCACTCGCTCAGTTCCGATGAGACCAGCATCATCCTCGACTCGATCGCCGACGGTGTCTTTACCGTGGACATGGACTTCCTGGTCACCTCATTCAACAGGGCGGCCGAAGAGATCACAGGCGTACCCCGCGGCGAAGCCCTGGGCCGCCCGTGCAGGGAGGTCTTCCGGGCCGATATCTGCGAGACCGACTGCGCCCTCAAACGTACGATGGAGACGGGAAAGCCCTTTATCGACCGGCCCGTGACCATCCTGAGGACCGACGGCAGGCGGGTGCCCATAAGCATCAGCACGGCCCTCCTGAGGGACAGGAACGGGACGATTATCGGCGGCGTGGAGACATTCCGGGATCTCTCCGTTGTGGAGGAGCTGCGCAAGCAGGTCGAGGCCAGGTACACCTTTGCAGACATCCTCTCGCGCAGTCACCGGATGATGGAGATCTTTGCGATTCTCCCCGAAGTGGCCGAAAGCGACAGCACCG
This sequence comes from Deltaproteobacteria bacterium, assembly GCA_019308905.1. NCBI lineage: Bacteria > Pseudomonadati > Myxococcota > Myxococcia > Deltaproteobacteria bacterium. The sequence continues at coordinate 162,844 of JAFDHF010000004.1, read as the reverse complement.
TTCTCATCGAAGGGGAGAGCGGAACGGGCAAGGAGCTCCTTGCAAGAGCCATTCACCACCTCAGCCCCCGGGGGAGGAAGCCCATGGTGGTGGTCAACTGCGGGGCCCTCCCCGACACCCTGTTGGAGTCGGAGTTGTTCGGCTACAAGGCGGGTGCATTCACGGATGCCAGGAAGGACAAGCCGGGACGCTTTGCCCGGGCAGAGGGAGGGACCATCTTTCTCGACGAGATCGGTGACATCTCTCCTGCCCTCCAGGTGCGCCTCTTGCGGGTCCTGCAAGAGAGGGTCTATGAACCCCTCGGCTCCACGGAACCTGTGAGAGCCGACGTGAGAGTCGTTGCGGCCACCAACAAGGATCTCGACGAGGAGGTCAGGGCAGGCCGGTTTCGGCAGGATCTCTACTTCCGTATCAACGTGATCCGGATCTCCTTGCCGCCACTCAGGGAGCGGAAAGAGGACATCCCCCTTCTGGTGGAGCATTTTATCGACCGGATGAACCGGTTGCGGGGCAGGAGGATCACGGGGCTTTCCCATGAGGCGCTGGGAGTCTTCATGCGATACGACTGGCCGGGCAATGTGCGAGAGCTGGAGAACGCCATCGAACACGCCTTTGTGCTCTGTCACGGGGGTGAGATCGAGCTCCATCATCTCCCCAGGGCCTTGCGGGAGATCGGGACCGAGAGCGAGGCCATGCCCCGGGGAAAGACCCTTGCCGAGATAGAAGCCCGAGCCATCTACGACGCCCTCGCCCGTCACGATTGGAAGCGGCTCGCCGCGGCAAGAGAACTTGGAATAGACAAGACCACCCTTTGGCGCAAGATGAAGCGCCTGAAATTCGATATTCCGGGCCAGCAAAGGTAGGTGCAATTTGCACCATATCTTCCCGGCCTTTTACTGCATGCTGCACCCCTTTTTGCGGTTCCTCCATTTTTGCTCTCGCTCCATTGCAAGATTAAATAGTAATGTCAATATGTTAGAGACCAACGTCGAAGTGTGTAGTTCTGGCACGGCGATTGCGTAATAAAGGGGCGTGAAGCAGAACCGGGTTTGAGATGAAGATAGCCATACCAGAGTATGAGGGCAGGGTCTCTCCGGTTTTCGACGCGTGCCAGAAGGTTCTGGTTTTTGAGACCGACGGTGGTGGCGTTGCGACTGCTGTGGGTAGCGAAGACTGGTCCTACCTTCCCCCGGCGGTCAGGGCCAACCGGTTGAGGGAGGCGGGGATCGAGGTGCTGTTGTGCGGCGGAATCAGCGGCTGGCTCGCGAGGTTGGTGGAGGCCATGGGGATCCGCTTGATCCCCTGGCTCGCCGGTGACGTCGATCAGGTGGTCGATGCGTTTATCGCGGGGAGGCTTCCCCAGCGCTCCTTTGCCATGCCCGGGTCATGGGGCAAGGGATGGGGGTGGAGATTCCGCCGGAGAGGGATGCCCCGAAAGAGGAGGTGAGAGACATGCCCGGATTTGACGGTACAGGTCCAAGGGGGCTTGGGCCCCTGACAGGGCGGGGGATGGGTTATTGTGCGGTCAGACTCCCCGTCTCCGGTCCTGGGGCCGGTTCCTACAGGGTTGCTGGAACGGTTGGGTCGACTTCCCCTCCCCGGGACCGGGTTGAGGGCTCGAGAAGGCCCCTTATGGGGTCGGCGATCCCCGGTCCTGTGAGAACTCAGGTTGCCGGGAGCCGTGGATTCGGCCACGGGATCATGGGCAGGCGGGGACCGTTCCCGTTTGGACGTTAGCAGCAGCCCGGCGGGGATATTTCAGAGATCGAGACCTCTGGCAGAGACGATCTTCCCGTCCAGAGGGAAGCCGTAGGTAGAAAGGAGAAAGGGCTATGGGATATCGACACAGGTACATGTACTATGCCACGGGTCTTCCGGGATGGATGCGCTTCGGGTATTCTCCCGGTTGGGGCGGCTTGCCGCCCGGGGCGGCCTACCTCATGACGGGTCAATGGCCGAATCCCCAGATGGCGGCGGCATGGCAGGCCGGGTGGGCTCAGCCCGGTCAATGGGATCCTGGGTATGCACCTCCCGGACCGGGTTATGGGATGCCGCCCGAGCAGGAGCTTGAGTTCCTGAAGAATCAGGCCTCCATGCTGGAGCAGCAGATGGATCAGATCTCGAAGAGAATAGAGGAGATCGAGAAGGAGGAGAAATCGGGGAAGAAGTAATCAGACAGGACAGGGGAAGGCCCGGCCTCCCGATCACCGGTGGTTTCTTGACCGGAGGTGGGGCCTTCCCCCGGACTCTGCAAACCCCCAAAGGAGGTGTGTGCAATGCCAAGAGGACGGCACTTCTTCGGACGCGGCTTCTGGTGGAGGGGAATGGGAGCGTATCCCTATCCCTTCTGGGGAGGGCGCAGAGGCACGGGCCGATACTGGTTCGGCATGCCCGCAGCTTACGGCGGGTGGCCCTACGGCCCGGTTCCATACTACCCGTATGGAATCGCTCCCTATCCCTTCTAAAGAGCCGTAGGCCTTACAACCGAATCGATCAAAAGGAGGTTCACCATGCCAGGACTTGACGGGACGGGTCCAATGGGAATGGGACCCATGACAGGTGGTGGAAGAGGCTTTTGCAACCCCGCTTGGGCGGGGTACTGGGGCGCCGTGAATCCCTGGTTCGGTTACCGCGGCTATTCGCCGTGGCCCGGATACGGATTCGCTCCCTATGGGTGGAGGTTTGGAGGTGGGTTTCCCTACAGGGGGATCTACCCGCCTTGGCCTCGCTGGGGCTACGGCGGCCGGCCATGGTTCTACGGCGGATTTCCCTATTGATTCTCCAACGGTGGATCTGCGCTGCGGCTCGAAGGAGCCGCTAGATCCCGGTTTCACACAACCGCGGAGTGGACAGAGAAGGGGGTGGTCTTGATGCCGTTCGGACTCGGACCCTTGGGATGGGGTTTTTTGTACGGGTACCCGCACATTTGGAACCCGTACTGGTACGGCCGCCAGCCCTGGTATCCCCTCTGGGGACCCACCTGGCCGTACATGACGAAAGAGGAGGAGGCCGCCGTGCTCGAGGATCAGGCAAGAGCACTGGAGGAACAGCTGAAAGCGGTCAAGCAGAGACTCGATGAACTGAAGAAATAGGAGAGAGAATCAATGCCCACCTACGAATACGAATGTGAATCCTGCGGTCATAGATTCGAGCTCTTCCAGAGCATGACCGACGAGCCGGTATCCACGTGCCCTGAGTGCGGGGGCTCGGTGAGGCGCCTGCTGGGGACAGGGGGAGGGTTCATCTTCAAAGGGTCGGGGTTCTATGCCACCGACTATGCGAGGAACACTCCGGCAACGAGATGCGGCAGCAGCTCTCCCTGTTGCGGGAGAGACGTCCCCTGCGGCAAGCCCCCCTGCGAGTGACTTCCGGCGAAAGAGGCCGCCCGCAATTCACGGATGTTGCCCCTCTCGGGGGAATCCTTTTCCGGGTGGCCTCCGGCCTCCATTCGTCCATCCTGGAGCCGGTTGCCTGTCAAGAAGTGAAGGGAAGAAGGGAATCCCAATGGCCGGGGGTTCTCTTCAGGGTTCGCCTTTTCAGGTCCCTGCGCGCGCCTTCCCAGATGGCCCGGATCGAGAGGCGTCTCTTGGAGAGGATTTCGGCGAAAGCGGGTAGAATGCAGCCGCACCGGCTGCAATCAGCCTCAGGCCCGACAGCACACGGGTATTTCGGCCGGCCCATGGGATCGAAGCTTGCACCGATACGGTGAAAGGGGCAATCCAGTATGATGGACCTGAAACTGCGGGACTTCATCAGGAGCAGTTCCTGGCGCGTGTTGGCGATGAAGTCGCCGTAAGTCTTCTTCAGTTTCAAGAGCCGGGAGATGAGACGATCACGGGTTTCCCAGTCGACCCACAACCGGAGGTCGTCTCCACGGTTCGGCGTATAGAATTCAAAATAGACCCCTGAGACAGCCGTCCTGCCCCACTCATCCAAGACCCGGGGGACCAGATCGAGGGTGGGCCTGGTCACGCAAAACGATATGAACACCCGCAGATCCTTCCGATCGGCGTGGGCCATGACCCTGTCAAAGGTTTTCGTATCCGCCCCCGTCATGGATGGGTACTGCTCCCGCAGTGCGGGCACGGAGACCACAAAGGTCGAATCCGACCACGGGCCGAGTTCGAACGTCCCATTGGTGAAGATCACGTTCGACTTGAAGTAGGGCAGGCCCTTCTCGAGCAGTTCCCGCCGCAACAGAGGCTCTCCTCCCAGCCAGCCGCATATGAGGAAAGGGTACCCCTTGGCCCGCCTGTCTTCCAACCAGGCGAGCCACTCGTCTACGGTGAGTTCCTTTCTGTACCCCTGCTTCCTGAAATAGCAGTGCACACAGGAGAGATTGCACCGATAGGTCACGTCGATGGAGATCATCCCCTGCTTAGGGAACCCGGCAAGGCCGATATGGAGAAAATCCCTGACTCTCCACTCGTTGCTCCCTGAATGCGGACTCTTCGAGCCCTTCTTTTCGTCCTGTTCGAACGACATGACAGACAGAGAACCTCCTTTACCCTTTTTCCCCTTTTCTTCCGACATCTAATCTAACCGTGAAAAGGACTTTTTGCAACAGGATTCAGGTCCGGGGTTGGCTCGGTTTTAGATGGGGCATTCTCTTGCCGGGAAGTATTCGGAAATCAGCGGGAAACCGGTTCTTTACTCGATCATTGGGATCTTTTCCTGTATAATCCATAAGTAGGTTTGGAGGATCTGATGGGACCACAACAAAACAGAAAGGAGTCAGACCGTGTTTGATCTCTTGAAGAAGAGCGTGTTTACAGGGTTGGGATTGGCCTTCATGACCAAGGAGAAGATCGAAGAGCTCTCCAGGGAGTTTGTTGAAAAGGGCAAGCTCTCAGAGCGGGAGGGAAAGGAGTTTCTCGACGAACTCTCCCGGAAGTCCGAGGAGGCCAGGAAAAGGCTCGAAGGGCAGATAGAGAAGGTGGTCAAGCAGACCGTGAAGAGGATGAATCTAGCCACCAGGGATGATCTCCTCAATCTCGAAAGACAGGTGAAACAGCTAGCAAAGGCCCTGGAGAAAGAGAAAGGCTAGATGCTCAGCATCAGGAAAATCGGCCTCATCGGGCGCACCTACCGCCACCTCAACCGATACCGGCAGATTTTGAGGGTCCTGTTCAAGTACGGCTTCGGAGATCTCGTAGATACCCTGAAGATAGAGCAGTACCTTGAGATCGGGCTTCAGATGATCTCCAGAAAGCGACGGGAGGAGATAGAGAAGTTGACCCGGGCCGAGCGGGTGAGGATGGCCATGGAAGAGCTCGGCCCCACTTTTGTCAAGCTCGGCCAGATACTCTCGACCCGTCCCGATCTCATTCCCATGGAATACGTGCAGGAACTCTCCAAACTCCAGGACCACGTCCCGCCCTTTCCCTATGAGGAGGTCAGGGAGATCATCAAGGCCGAGACGGGCGGATTTCCGGAGGAGATATTCGGCCGTTTCGATGAGAAGCCCCTTGCCGCTGCCTCCATAGGCCAGGTGCACAGGGCGGAACTGAAGGAAGGCGAGCAGGTGGTGGTCAAGGTCCAGCGCCCGGGCATTCGAAAGGTGGTGGAGGTCGATCTGGAAATCATGCTCCATCTCGCCTCTCTTATGGAACGACACGTGGAAGAACTCCAGCACCAGCGGCCGACGAGAATCGTCGAAGAGTTTGCCCGCAGCTTCGAAAGGGAGATGGACTATACCACCGAGGCTTCCCATATCCAGCGTTTTGCACGGCAGTTCATGGGGGATGAGACGATTTTCGTGCCGGCGGTCTTCCGGGGGATGACCACGCCACGTATCCTGACGATGGAGTATGTGGACGGGATCAAGGCTTCCGAGATAGAGCACCTCAGGAGGGGGGGATATGACCTACGGGAGATTGCAAGACGCGGGGCTGAGTCGGTCATGAAGCAGGTCTTCGTCCATGGCTTCTTCCATGCCGACCCCCACCCGGGAAACGTCTTCATCCTGCCCAACAACGTGGTCTGCTACCTCGACTTCGGCATGATGGGTCGTGTGAGCCGCAGGGAACGGGAAGACTTCTCGGATTTTGTCATGCAGGTAGTTCGAAAGGACGAGAGAAAGCTCGTAGAGGCGATGCTGAGGCTTACCTACTACGAGGATGAGCCGGACAGGGATCAGCTCGAAAGGGATCTGGCCGAACTCATTGACGAGCATCTGGACGGGTCGCTCAGAGAGTCGGGTATCGCAAGACTGCTGCAGCGGCTCTTGGAGATCGTCACGAGGCATCGCCTCTCTCTGAAGCCCGATCTGTTTCTCATGATGAAGGCCCTCGCCACGGTGGAGGGGCTGGGCAGGACCCTGGATCCTGATTTTGTCATAGCAGAGCACGTGGAACCCTTTGTCAGGCAGATCCACCTGGGCAGGCTCAACCCGAAGAAGATCGCCGGAGACATGATCGACTCAGGGACCGAGCTTGTCGGCCTGCTGAGAGAGATCCCCGGGGAGGTACGGGCGATCCTCAAGCAGGCCAGGGAGGGCAAGATAACCATAGAGTTCGAGCACCGCGGGTTGGAACCCATGCTCTCCGCTCATGACAGGATCAGCAATCGCATAGCCTTCGCCATTGTGCTTGCCTCCCTCGTCATCGGCTCCTCCCTCATTGCGCTGTCCGACATTCCTCCGAAATGGCACGAAATACCGATTATCGGACTTGCCGGGTTCGTTATCGCAGGTGTTATGGGGTTCTGGCTTCTCGTGTCGATCCTGAGGCGTGGAAAGCTGTAGGCCGAGATCGGCGAACTCAGAAACCGTGACGGGTCCCGGCGAAAAATCCTATCTATGCTCTCGCGATGGCCGGCCGCCGGGGTCGTCATGGGGTGGCACCATCACTTGGTGACCGCCACCTCCAATTCACCTTGGCGATCCAGCACCTGAACAGTGACGTCCTCGTCGCGCCGCCGCAGCATGAGGTCTACCGAGGCCTCTCCAACCCGGAGGTTCCGGATTTCCACCTCCTTCAGGAAGACGGGCAGTATAGGCCGCACAAAATGCACCCTGCCGTTTCTTGCATCCGTGTCGAGTCCGAGAGCGGCTCTGATGAGCAGGAAAACCGCCCCTGTGGCCCACGCCTGGGGGCTGCATGCCACGGGATACTGGGTGGGGGAGTGGGCCGGCCGCCGGTGGAACCCGCAGAACAGCTCCGGAAGCCGCCGCAACTCGAACCAGTTGGCCGCATCGAAAAGGCCCTCAAATATCTGGATCACCTCGTCCTTGAACCCGTAGCGGGCCAAGCCCCAGGCGATGAGGGCGTTGTCGTGAGGCCATACGGACCCGTTGTGGTAGGACAGGGGGTTGTATCTCACTTCTCCCGCCGCCAGGGTCCGGATCCCCCATCCGGAGAACGTCTTATCATCCAGGAGGCTTTTGGCAACGAGATTGGCCTGCTCGGCGGGTGCAGCTCCTGCGAACAACAGATGTCCGGCGTTGGAGGTACGCACGCGGCAGAGCCGCTTGCGGCCGTCCAGGGCTATCCCGTAAGTCCCGAGCGATTCCGACCAGAAGGCACGTTGGATCCTGTCCGCCACCTCGCCCCCCTGGCTTTTCAATCGGCCGGCCTTCTCCTCCATACCCAGCATCCCTGCGAGTTCGGCTGCGCCGAGATAGGCAGCGTGCACGTATCCCTGCACCTCCACCAGGGCTATCGGCCCCTCGGCCAGCCGGCCGTCTCTGTGAAAGATCGCGTCATGGGAATCCTTCCAACCCTGGTTTGCGAGCCCCGACTCCGACCTGCGCTGGTATTCCACAAACCCGTCGCCGTCCATGTCCCCGTATCGTTCGATCCAGTCGAGGGCTCTTTCGATGTGGGGCCAGAGAGCCTCGATGAACTCCAGGTCTCCGGTGTGCCTGAGGTATTGACCCGCCAGGATTATGAACAAGGGGGTGGCATCCACACTGCCGTAGTAGTGGGCAAAGGGGACCTCTCCCAGGGTTGCCATCTCCCCCTTTCGCATCTCGTGGAGAATCTTACCGGGCTCGGCATCGCTCGACGGATCAAGCCGGTCGGCCTGGTGGGCGGCCAGCAGGGAGAGGACTCCCCTGGCCAGAGCAGGGTGTGCCCAGAGGACCTCCATGGCCGTGATGATTCCGTCGCGTCCAAAGACCGTAGCGAACCAGGGCACCCCCGCATAAGGGTAGTAGCCGTGAGGGGTGCGAACGGTGAGCATTTCCAGGTCCGCCCAACTCCGGTCCAGCCACTGGTTGAAACGCTCGTTGTCGGTTCGAATTTCGACTCCCTCCGCCCGGAAGGCCCGCTGTGCGGAGAGGAGACGGCCCAGGGCCTTGTCGCAACGGACACGGCCCTTAGGGTGCCCCCTGTAGGTGCAAGTGGCGTCGATATGAAAGGACTGCGTCTCCTTGGGAGCGAGGCTGAGATACCACACGGCCCGGTCCGGGTGGATCTCGTGGGGTCTGGGTTCAAAGGAGACCACGAGCCGGCGGACCTTGCGGTCGAGCCCCTCGTACTCCAGGACCACCTCCGACCCTTTCAGCTCGGGCTCGTGCAGGGTGCCGCTGCGGGCTCGGGGGGTTCCCCGCACCTCGAAGATGTCTGCAAAGTCCGCCTTGAACCGAATCTCGAGGGGCAGGTCCATGGGTTCCGTGGAATGGTTGCAGATCCGGATTCGCTCGCAGCAGGTTCCATTCCACAGAAACTTGGACCGGTAAAGGTGGACCAGTTCCCGCCGGATGATCCGTTGGTCCTCTCTTTGGAAAAGGTCGGGATTCGTCAGGTCTACCGAGAGGTGCTTGTTGTCCCGGTGGAGGAACGAGTTGAGGAGCATGGGGCGCTCTCCGCCAAGGGTCATGGAGAAGGACGAAAGGTACCTGGTGCCCTCGTAGTAGAGCCCCTGGCACTGGCCCAGGGGCTGCACGTCCCCATACCGGTCGAAGATGGCGAAAGTGTCTCCATCCATGAGGACCTGGGTGGGAGCGTGGATATCTATGAGGGACGATGTGACCAGGATGTAGTGCTTGTCTCCAACCTGGATGATTTCCGGCATCGTCGACTCCTGGTGTTGGTTTGCAGAAGCGGAGCTCAGGGTAATCGCCATGGGATTATATAATCAAATCAGCACGAATGGCTAGTGAGAAATTTCAGGAGGCGATTCAAATCTCCAAGAAGATGCCTCGAATCCACGGTGGGGCGGGCGGTGTGGAGCCCGAGGCCGGAGTCCCAGACTCCGGCAAGGGTTGGCTTTCCGGGGTAAAAGGGCCGGACCGGAGTCCGGAGGGCCGCTCGCCCGCGAGGTGACCGATCTCCGATCGAGAGGGTGGGGGAAGGGCCTTCTCACCCCCTTGGATGGACCCTGTGACCATGGTTTCTGGGGCGAGGGCCCGGACCGGGAGATAGGTTGGTCACAGGAGGCGGTGGAGAGAGCTCGAGATCCCTGCCGGGCGCTGCGGCCTCAGGACCTGAGCGGAGCACCGAGGCCGGGGGAATCGCTCCCATGTTCGGACCAAAGACCGGCACGGAAACTCGGCCGAGTTCCCTGAGAGATCTGGCCTCTTGAACAAGACGCTGATAGACTTTCACGTAGTCGCCGGCCATGCGCCTGGCAGAGAAGCGAGTCTCGAACACCTCCCGGATCTTGCTGCGGTCGAGGGAGCCGACCTGCTCGACGGCGCGGACCGCATCGTCGAGGGTGTCGACGACGAATCCGGTGACCCCGTCTGTCATCACCTCAGGAACCGAGCCTCTTCGATAGGCGATTACCGGAGTCCCGCACGCCATAGCCTCGATCATGACGAGCCCAAAGGGCTCCGGCCAATCGATGGGAAAGAGCAGTGCATATGCCTTTCCAAGGAACTCCCTCTTCTCCGACTCTCCGATCTCGCCCACATACTCGACAAAGGGATACGCGAGCAGCGGCTCGACTACCCTCTCGAAGTACTCCCTGTCCACCTTGTCGACCTTGGCCGCGATCTTGATGGGCATACCGAGGCGCCTGGCGATCTCGATGGCCCGGTCGACCCTCTTCTCGGGGCTGATCCTCCCAAGAAAAGCCAGATAGGAACCAGGCTCCGGGTAGAAGGGGTAGAGGTCTTCGGGCAACCCGTGATAGACCGTTCCCTTCCAGTTGGCCCACCACAGGGGTTTCCGCTGGGCATCAGAGATGGACACAAGGGGAATGTCTCGGAACTCCTTGTAGAGTCCTGCCAGATCCGGAATATCCAGTCGGCCGTGGAGGGTTGTAACATTGGGAACCTCCAGGCGCCTGAAGATAGGGAAGTGGAGATAGTCGACATGGCAGTGGACCACGTCAAAGTCGGCGGCCTCTTTCCAGACCAACTCGAGCATGAGGATGTGATGAGCCAGGGGATCGATGGCCTTTTCGTCCAACCTGAGGGCCCTGGTGCAGGGTGCCACGAGGCGTGCACGAGTCACCGAGTCTCCGCTGGCAAATAGGGTCACGTCGTGACCTTGACGAACGAGTTCCTCGGTAAGATACGAGACGACCCGTTCCGTACCGCCGTAACATTTCGGCGGAACGCTCTCGTACAGAGGAGCAACTTGGGCGATCCGCATGTAAGCCACCCCCTTTTCGAGGCGTATCAGTTGTGGAAAAAGGTGCTTCCATCTGCCGGTAAAGAGAGGATTCTCTACTCCAGAATCTAATCACGAGGCCCCGATTTTGCAAGGGGGCGGCTCCCCCACGGGCTCCGGTGAGATCTTCCCCCCGGGACAATCGGCTCGGCTCCCCGGTGAGAGACGGTCTGGCGGCGGCAGGAGGCTCCGCCCATGACGCATCAGGATTGGACCGATCGGAGCAACCTTTCGACCTCTTCCGCGGTCGACATGGTCAGGCTCTTTTCCGCGATCCCTACTGCCTCCTCCAGGGAGACATTGCGAACCTGCATCTTGATTTCAGGGATCGAGAGGGGATTGATGCTGAACTCGCGAAGTCCGAGCCCTATGAGGAGGGATGTGTAGAGCGGATCTCCGGCGATTTCTCCGCACACCGATACTGGTTTCCCCGCATCTCCGGCGGCATCGACCACGTGCTTTATCAACCAGATCACCGCAGGATTCAGGCTCTGGTAGAACCGGCTCACCAGGTCGTTGTCCCGGTCCACGGCCAGGGTGTACTGGACGAGGTCGTTGGTACCGATGCTCAAGAAATCGACTTCCCTCGCGACTCTGTCGGCCATGATCGCCGCGGACGGAACCTCGATCATGACTCCAATGGGAACAGAATCGGCGAAGACCTTTTTCTCCCTTTTGAGTTGCCTTTTGACCTCCGCCAGGATGGCCTTGACTCTCTTGATCTCCTCTATGGTGGATATGAAGGGAAAGAGGAGTTTTACACGTCCGGAAGCGCCGGCCCGCAGAATGGCCCTGAGCTGGGTCGAGAAGAGGTCTGTCTCGTCGAGAAAGACCCTGGTGGAACGATAACCGAGAAAAGGGTTCTTCTCATGGTGGTGCTCGGGGAGGAGTTTGTCCCCGCCAAAATCGAGTGTTCGAATGACCACCTCGGCCCCTTTCATTCTTTCGCAGAGGGTTCGATATAGTTCGAACTGTTCGTCCTCGGACGGGAAAGAAGTTCTCACCATGAATGGCAGCTCGGTCCGGAAGAGCCCGATCCCTTCGGCCCGGTAGTGGAGGGCGAACTCGAGGTCGACCAGGCTGCCGAGGTTGGCCATCAGCCTGATGTGTTGCCCGTCCCTTGTCTCTGCGGGGAGGGGGATGAGATCCTCGAGCCTGTGGCGCTGGTCCTGGACCCTCTCCTCGATCCTCTTGTATTCCTCGACGACCCTCGGAGGTGGATTGACGAGCACAATGCCCAGGTTCCCGTCGACAATCAGAAAATCCCCCCTCTTTATCCGGGAGAGGATGCCGTGAACGCCCACCACTGCCGATATGCCCATGGATCGTGCCAGGATAGCCGCGTGAGACTCTCTCCCCCCCTGCTCGGTGACGAAAGCCAGAACCCTTTCCCTTTTCAGCCGGACCGTGTCATAGGGTGTGAGTTCGACGGCGGCGATGACGACCGGCTCGTCAAAGGGGCAGTCCAGATCTGCCGGCCCGATCAGTATCTCCAGGAGCCTCCGGCCGATGTCGCGGATGTCGACAATTCTCTCCCTGAGATAGGGATCTTCGATCCTGGAAAAAGCGCTCCTGTAACGCTCGAGCTCCCGGGTCAGGGCTGTCTGGGCGTTGACCAGCTCTTCCGCGATCCGGGAGGTGATTTCGTTCAAGAAGCGGGAATCCTCCAGCATCGACATATGGGTCGAGAATATGTCGGCGTCCCTCCTGTTCGCCTGCCGCAGAACCCGGGAACGGTCGTTTTCGAGGCGTTTGCGTACGATGGAGGCCGCCTGTTTGAGTCTCGTGATCTCGGGGGCGATCTGTCCTTCCGGTATGGATTCCTCTCGGACATGGGTGAAGACGTCGTGGTGGACACAGACCTTTCCCATGGCGACTCCGGGAGAGGCCGCGATTCCCTTGAGAAGCCGGTGGCCGAGTCTTTCGATCCTAGGTTTTGGTTCCAATCGAATCCCCGGGTATTCTACCGATCGAGAACCGGATCCGTGAGGAAAGCCGGAGCCCTCCTCTATTTGGGAACTTACAAATTCTTTTGACCTATCTAATTAAATACGACAATATGAAATCTCTTTCAAGATCTGTTGTTTCCTGGAATCTTCTCATCGGGGGACAGGTTCGGGTTGTCGGCGGGTTCTACCACGACCCCGTGGCCGGAATGGCTCGATTCCCGTCGAGTTTTTGATTGCTTCTATCTCCTGAGAGATGTATCCTGAACAGCGAAAAAGGCAATTCCCTTGCGGGACTCTCGTTCTTCGCGGTTGGACCTGCAACTGGGAGGAAGGATACGGGTTTGTTATGAACCTTCTATTGCTGCTAGGCGTGGCGATTCTGCTTGGTTTCGCCGGGGGTAGGCTCTTTGAGAAGATCCGTATTCCCCAGGTGGTTGGTTATATCGTAGTGGGAGTCGTCCTGGGAGACTCCCTGGCAGGACTCCTGGGGAGCCATCTTCTTACCACCCTGGCCCCTGTGACCCAGCTCGCTCTCGGTTTCATAGGATTCATGGTAGGGGGGGAGTTGAAGGCGGCTGTTTTCAAGAAGTACGGCACCCAGCTCATAACGATTCTCCTCTTTGAGGGCATCATGGCGACCCTGGTGGTGGGGGTGGCCGTGACGGTTCTCACCGGGAAGCTCTATTTGGGCATTCTTCTCGGGGCCCTGGCCTCTGCCACCGCCCCGGCTGCGACGGTGGATGTGCTGTGGGAGTACCGCTCAAAGGGCCCCTTGACGAGCACGGTTTTTGCGATCGTGGCCCTGGATGACGGACTGGCTCTCATCCTCTATGGTTTTGCCATTGCTTTTGCCGCGATGCTGCTGGGGGGGGAGGCTTTCTCCCTGCGGCTCGTCCTGGTCGGTCCCTTGAAAGAGATCTTCGGATCTATCCTGCTCGGTGGGGGCATCGGCTGGGTTGTCTCTTACATTCTCCGGTTCATCCCCACGGCCGATGAGATTTTGGCCTTTCTCGTGGCACTGATTCTCGCCGTGAGCGGCCTGGCCTCTTATCTTGGGCTGTCCCTCATCCTGACGGATATGGCCCTGGGAATGGCTCTGGCAAACCTGCTTTCCGAGCGGGACCAGAGGGGGTTCGATATCGTCAAGGGTTTTACCCCGCCCATCTATATCCTCTTTTTCGTGTTTGTGGGGGCGAGACTCCAGCTCGGGCTCCTTCCCAAGATGGGGCTTCTCGGCCTGGTCTATGTGGCAGGGAGGACGGCCGGCAAAATGACAGGGGCCGGCCTGGGAGCCATGATGTCGCACGCCCCTGAGACGGTGAGAAAATACCTCGGATGGGCCCTCTTCTCGCAAGCCGGTGTGGCCGTGGGACTGGCTCTGGACATCTACGATCGGCTGGGTGTCTACGGTACGCCGGGGCTCGATGCCGGTCATAAGATCATCAATGTGATTACGGCAACCACCTTCATTGTCCAGGTGATCGGACCGCCTTCGGTCAAATACGCTATCAGCAAGGCGGGCGAGATCCCGGAAGGCGTGAAGGGAGGGGAGTGAGGATGGAAAGGAAGAGGCTCTCGGAACTCCACCCGCTTCCGGCCGCTGTGTCTGTCGGGGCGGACGAATCCATAGAGGGGCTGGTGCAGGCGGCGCTCGATCATCCCGAGGCCCACGATATCTGCGTGGTGGACGGGCGAGGCCGGCTTGTCGGAGTCGTCAACATCAAGACCCTTTTCAGGACCGTCTTCTGCCACCACACGGACCCCCACTTGATGGTTCGTGACCTGATCAGATTGGCGAGTTCCGAGGTGGCCGGCGATATCATGGTCACCGACCCGGTGGTCGCTCTGGAAACGGAGACGCTGGGCGAGGCCGTCGGCAAGATGGTCGCCCACGAGCTGGGAGAGCTGCCCGTGGTGGACGAGGGCAAAAGGGTGGTGGGTTCCCTTTCGATCCGTGACGTTTTCAGGGAATGGGTCGATATCGAGATCCGCAGAAGGCAATAGTCGCTCTTCAGGACTTCTTCGGCTTCGCAAGGGTCTTGCGCAGTCGGACATGAAAGGCCGGCTCCACGGAGTTGAACAGATCGAGGTACTGTTCCAGATAGCGGGTGAGCAGGAATCTCTCTTTGACGCTCTCCTTTGCTTTCTTTCCGATTCGTTCGCGGAGTTTCCTGTCCCTTATCAACTGGACGATACGCTGTGCCGCCTCCTCGACGGAGGAGACCAGGAACCCGTTGACCCCGTCTTCGATCTGGAGGCGAATCCCACCCACATTCCCACCGATGACGGCTGCCCCCTTCCACATGGCCTCGGTCACGGTGAGGCCGAAGCCTTCCCTGATGGATTTCTGGAGGATGACGGCGGCCCTGCGCTGGAGGGCGTTGACCAGTGCGGCGTCCTGGCAGGACAGAAGGATGATCCGCTCCTCCCGGCATCCGAGCAGGGATTCGTAGACCTGCTGGCCTTCAGGATCGTCGGTGGCGGCGTTTCCAAGCAGAACCAGGGTGCAATCCACCTCTCTTCTCGCCACCCTGAAGGCCTCGATCACTCCCATGGGATCTTTCCAGGGATCGAAACGGGAGATCTGAGCGACGATGGGGAGATCCGTGGGGATGTTGTAATGGGCGAGGCGCTCGTCGACTTCCTCCTTGCTCATCTTCCGGTTGGTGATCGAGAAGGGATCGATGGCGGGCATGAACACGAGTTGGGGTGTTCTGAGATTCTGGGCGTAATCCTCAGAGCTTATGATGACCGCGTCATAAGCCTCGACAAAGGGGAGCAGATACCTCCAAAGCTTCTTGTTCGGCCTGGACAGGTCTATGTGGCAGCGCCAGATCCATGCCCCCTTCCTCCTGTAGTGATTGATCATCGCCAGGGGCTGGGGGTCATGGATGATCACAATGTCATGGTCCAGATGGTTGCGAAGGACGTTTTCATAGATGATCTCTTCGTAGATCTGCATCTTCCGCCGTGTCAGGTTGATCTTGCCGCCCTGCAGGCCGTTGTGCATCTTCTTGGTGATGGTGAAGAAATCCGGTGACCCCTGAAGCACTCGCCATCCGGTCCTGATCCCTGCGCTGTTCATGAGGAGCGCCATCGAGGAAAGCAGGGCAGCAACGCCGCCCCCGTAGTACGTGGAATTCACGTTGACCACGTGGATGTCCTGGAGGGGCCGGGCTTTCTCCTTTATGCGGTCTATGGTTTCACTCCCGACAATCGGTTCATAGTCCTCGAGTTGTGCGATTCTTGGAAAAGGCGCCATCGATATCCTCCTCTGGTCGATCATGTCCGGCTCATTGATCGATCTTTCCGGCCTTACTCTTTCCCGGTTCTGTCTTTTTGCCCGTCCTCTTGATCTTCTTCTCCTTGAGGAGATTCCTCAACTCATCCCCCTCTAGGACCTCCTTTTCCTGGAGAATTCTGGAGATTCTGTGCAGGACCGTTCGTTTTTCGGTCAAGATCGATTTGGTATCCTCATAGGATGCCTTTATGAGTCCTTTGACTTCTTCGTCGATCTCACGGGCCGTCTCTTCGCTGTACTCCTTTGGAGGGCTGTATCCGATTTCAAGAAACAGGGGGCGTCGTTCCTTCTCGAAGGTGACCGGTCCCTGCCGATCACTCATCCCGTACTCCGTTATCATTCTCCGGGCGATGTCGGTGGCCTTTTCGAGATCGTTCTGGGCGCCTGTCGAGATCTCCCCAAAGATAATCTCCTCGGCGGCCCTCCCACCCAGCAGTACTCCTATCCTGTCGACAAGCTCCGATCTGGTCATCAGGAAGCGCTCCTCTGTGGGGAGCTGTTCCGTGTGACCGAGGGCTGCTATGCCCCGGGGGATGATCGAGACCTTGTGGACCGGATCCGCATGGGAAAGAGACTCGGCCATGACGGCGTGGCCGAGTTCGTGGTAGGCGACTCTCTCCTTTTCCTTCCGGCTCATGACCCGCTTCCTTTTCTCGAGCCCTGCAACGGAGCGATCGATCGCCTCTTCAAAGTCCTCCATGCCAACGGATTGTTTGTTCTTCCTGGCCGCGAGAAGGGCTGCCTCGTTAGCCACATTGGCCAGATCCGCCCCCACCATCCCTGGAGTGCGGGCGGCGACGGTTCTCAGGTCGACATCCTTGCCGAGCTTGAGCTTCTTGGTGTGGATCCGGAGGATGGCCTCTCTTCCCATAAGGTCCGGTCGGTCGACCAGCACGTGCCGGTCGAAGCGGCCCGGTCTGAGAAGCGCGGGATCGAGGATCTCCGGCCGGTTGGTGGCTGCCATGATGACGACCCCCTTTTTCGGGTCGAATCCGTCCATTTCCGCAAGGAGCTGGTTGAGGGTCTGTTCCCTCTCGTCGTGGCCCGTCGTAGGTCCCACACTGCGAGCCTTGCCCAGGGCGTCGAGCTCGTCGATAAAGACGATACAGGGGGCCTTCTGTTGGGCCTGGGAGAAGAGGTCCCTCACCCGGGCCGCACCGACTCCTACGAACATCTCTACGAAGTCGGACCCGCTCATGCTGAAAAACGGCACTCCGGTCTCTCCGGCAACGGCTCTTGCAAGAAGTGTCTTGCCCGTGCCGGGTGGGCCGACGAGAAGAACCCCTCTGGGAATTCTTCCCCCCAGAGCCTGAAACCGCCCTGGAGTCTTGAGAAACTCGATGATCTCCCTGAGCTCCTCCTTGGCCTCATCCTCGCCGGCCACGTCGTCGAAGGTCACCCCGAGCTTGTCCTGAGCGTAGAGCTTGGCCCCGCTTTTCCCGAAGCTCATCACACCCGCCCCGGGTCCGATCCTCTTGAAAACAAACCCCCAAACGGCAAAGAGGAGGAGCAGGGGAAACACCCAACCGAGGATTCCCCTGAGCAGTGGGCTTTGATATTGGCCGGAGAACTTGACACCCTGGGCCTCCAGTTGTTTCACCAGGTCCGGGTCATTGACCCGCACGGTCTTGAAGGCCTTCGCCTCGTCAGGGGCCTGTTGCCTGCTCTTGTATCTCCCTATGATGAGCTGGGGGCCGACGCGCACCTCCCTGATCCGTCCATTCCGAAGGGCCTCCTTGAACTGACTGTAAGGGATATTCTCGGATCGCGGCGGCCCCATACGTGTCTGGAGGAGAAACATGATGAAGAACGCCGCGAGCATGTACCATATCGAGAAATGGGTTCTCGGGTGTTTGCTGATTGTCTGCTTCACGCCCTTCCCTCCCTCTTCTAACCCGTCTGCCGGAACCCCGGGCCCTGGCACCTCAAATAGTAACCGGGGCCTCCCGTGTAGGCAACCCCATCCTAACAGACCTCAGAATATTGTCAATCTCTCCTCTTTGTGGAGTTTCCCGACTTTTGGAGAACACCCTTGCCTCCGAGCGACATCGCGGAGCCTGTGGGGCACCAACCGGGAGTGAGCCTGTCCCGGGAAGCCCGCCAGACGCCGGGCAGCAGGGAGACTCCGGACAGGCAACCCTTGCCATGGCGGCCGATTTATGGGAGAAATAGCATGGCTTACCGGACGGGGGAGAAGATCTTACATGCCTGGAGGGATGAAAACGTGATCTACACCATTACCCTGAATCCTGCCCTGGATCGGACTCTGTGGGTGAGCAGGATAGTGCCTGATGATTCCAATAGAATCGAAAGGGAACAGAGGTATGCAGGGGGCAAAGGGATAGATGTGTCGAGGGTTCTGACGACTCTGGGAATGCCCAACAGGGCCCTCGGCTTTGCGGGCGGGTTTACCGGGGAGGAACTGGAGGGAAGGTTGCTCAACAAGGGGATCGCCTGCGATTTCGTTGCGATTTCAAGGGAGACACGTACGAACATAATCGTCAACGACGCAAGCACCGGGAGCCAGACCATATTCAGTGCCAGAGGGCCTGAAATCCAGCCTTACGAACTCATGCGGATGATCCACAAGGTCGAGAAGCTCGAGAAGCCCGACACCGTGGTGATCAGCGGAAGCCTTCCTCCCGAGGTCCATCCCGAGATATATCGCAGGATTATCGAGATAGCAAAGGGGCGGGGGGCAAGGGTCGTGCTGGATACGGACGGTGATCCGCTGAGGTTGGGCATCCAGGGCATGCCCGATGTGATCAAGCCCAACGTCCATGAGTTGGGGCGATTGGTGGGGAGAAAATTGGAGGGAATAGGTGAGATAGCCGGGGCGGCCCGCGGAGTTCATGAACAGGGGGTGGGGATGGTCCTGGTTTCCATGGGTGCCGAGGGGATCATTCTGATCGCCGAAAAAGAGCAGTACCTGGCCGTTCCGCCGGATGTGAAAGTGGTCAACACCATCGGAGCGGGTGATTCGGCGGTGGCAGGCTTTGTCTACGGCCTGGCCACTGGGAAGCCTCTCAAGGAGGCTCTCCGCTACGCCGTGGCAGCCGGTACGGCAACGACCCTGAGGCCGGGGACCGCCCTCTGCGAAAAGGAAGATTTCTTGAGGCTCCTCCCAGAAGTGCAGTTACGTGAGATATGAGGGACAGCCGGCCGACAACCTAGGATTCTGGTCTCTCTTCCTGTGTCGGAGGCTCACCTTCGGCCTGCTCGTTCGGCCTCTCCTGGGATTCCGGTTCCTCGGCCTCGGGCTCCACGAAGTAGACTTTCCCTTCGGCCACTTCCCTCAGAGCGGTTACGATCTCACGGTTGTCTGCCTCGACCACGGGTTTAGCTCCGCTGAGCAACATCTTCGCGCGCCGTGCTGCCAGATGGACCAGTTCAAACCGGCTCCCGACCCTCTTGAGGCAATCCTCTACGGTAACTCGTGCCATGGTTCTACCTCCACCGCCTTGTCTGCTCTCCGGAAAGGCGGTCACGTGCCTTTGGCAATGGAATTGTTCGCCCTCTCGTTGAATGAGAGTTTCATCTCAACCACTCCGGCTTCGAGTCTCTTCTCGATTGCAAAACCCATCTTCCGGATAAGGTGATGCATGGGCCTGTTGTCCACCAGTACCTCGGCCGTGAACCCGAAAAGCCCCTGTTTTTTCGCCAGCAAGGTCAGGTACGACAGTAGCTCGGACCCTATCCCCTTGTTCTGGTAGTCGTCCCTCACGACGAGAGCCAGTTCCGCGGTATTTCCCGTCTCATCCACCGTGTACTGGCCGATTCCGACACACTCCTCTCTTTCGCCGTGTTCCACTACCGCAAGGATAACCGTCTGTTTAGAATAATCTATAACGACGAATTTCTGCAGGTATTCGTGAGGCATATCCGTCCGCCTGGAGAAGAAGCGCCGGTATATGCTTTTGTCCGAAAGGGAGTAAAAGAAGTCCTTGAGCAGGGGTTCGTCGCTTATCTTCACGGGGCGCAGGAGAATTCTCAGGCCTGCCTTTGTTTTCCTATACGCCTCCAACTCCTCCGGGTATTCCCCCCTCTTTCCCGGCACAAATGTCTGATCCTTGTAGATCAGGTCCGCGGCTCTGGCCTGCTCCATGAGCCAGGGTCTGAATTTCGGGTGGGCGATAGCGATCAACGCCATTGCCCGTTCCCTGATGTTCTTGCCGTGAATGTACGCGATGCCGTACTCCGTGATCACGTAGTGAAGATCCCCCCTGCCGAATGTCACCCCTCCCCCTGTCTCGAGAAAGGGCACGACCCGGGAGACCTCGCCGCTGCTGGCCGTGGATTGGAGGGTGAGTATGGTCTTGCCTCCCGGCGCGAGGACCGCACCCCGCATGAAGTCGGCACTTCCGCCGATGCCGCTGTAAAAGAGCCGTCCTATGGACTCGGCCGTGGCCTGGCCGGTCAGATCGACTTGAAGTGCGCTGTTTACGGCGGTCATCCCGACAATCCTCGCGATCACCCGGGGGTCGTTGGTATAGTCGATGGTCCTGAACTCTACAGCCGGGTTGTCGTCGATATAGTCGTACGTCTCCCTGTCGCCCAGACAGAAGGTTGCAACTGTCTTGCCAGGATCGATGTTCTTTCTGGTGTTGTCGACCACACCTTCCCGCATCAGCCGAACGATCCCCTCTGTGAGCAGTTCAGTATGGATTCCGAGGTGCCTCTTGTCACGGAGATTTGCCAGCACGGCATTGGGTATGCTCCCGTATCCGACCTGTATCGTGTCGCCGTCTTCGACTATCCGTGCAACGTATCTGCCTATCCTCTGGGCAATCTCGTCCGGTATGTCGGTCTTGTACTCCAGAAGGGGTTCATCATGGGGAACGATGAAATCCACGTCACGTAGATGTATGAATGTATCCCCGTGCACCCGGGGCATGTTGGAGTTGACCTGGGCGATGACGAGGTTGGCATTCTCCACCGCCGCTTTGGTGATGTCGACGCTTATCCCGAGGCTCATGTATCCGTGATGGTCAGGCGGCGTTGTCTGGACAAGAGCCACGTCGACCGGCACCAGTCTGCGCCGGAACAGGCCGGGAACCTGAGAGAGGAACACCGGCGTGTAGTCCGCAAGCCCCCGGTTGACGGCACTCCTTGTATTGTCTCCGATAAAGAAAGAGTTGTGACGGAAATTCCGGCTGAACTTCTGGTCGGTGTAAGGGGCGACCCCGAGTGTCCAGACGTGGAACAGTTCCGCATCGAAAAAGGCCTTCGGATGCCCTTCGACAAACTCCACGAGGGATTTGACGAGGTACTGGGGTTCGCCGCACCCGGTAGCGACAAATATCCTGTCTCCCCGATGGATATGGCTGAACACCTCCTCCTCGGGAAGAAATTTCTCCGGATGTTCTTTCCTAGCTTCTTCGAGACTCATTGGGTCTCTCTTCTCCTGCCCCGCCGCTGGCTTCGTCCGGCTCCTCCAGGAGCCCTCGTCATGACTCGAGCATACGGAGGTTCGGAGCCGGGGAGCGGACAAGGCCCGATCCGAGGGGTCCGGGATCCACGGATCGAGATTCTTCTCTCAGGCCCACGGCTTTCCGGATCGGTTCTCACGGGGACGGCCTTGCAAGGAGAATCCGGCTGTCGGCGACCACGCACCCCTCGCCTTCAGGATAGACAATGAGGGGATTCATGTCGAGTTCGGCGATCTCAGGGTGGTCGGTCACCATCTGCGAGAGCCGGAGGATACAGTCCTTGATTCCGTCTATGTCTGCAGGGGGGTTTCCCCTGATCCCCTTGAGGACCTTGTAGGTTCTGATAGAGCGGATCATGATCTCCGCGCTCACCTCCCACATGGGCGCCAGCCGGAAGGAGACATCTTGGAGGGCCTCGACAAAGGTTCCCCCCAGGCCGAACATGCAGATCGGCCCGAACCTTGGATCCCTGGTGGCGCCGAGGATGACCTCCAGTCCTCCCCGGGCCATCCTCTCCATGATGATGCCCTGAATCTGGGCCGATGGGTTGAACTTCTCGGCGTTCTCGAGAATCTCGTGAAAGGCTTTTCGGGCCTCATCGACGGTCTTTATCTTCAGGCGGACCCCACCGGCCTCGAATTTGTGGATGATGTCAGGGGAACTGATCTTCATGGCAACGGGCAGGCCGATTATATTTGCGGCCTCCTCTATTTCATCCTCCTTGCGGACGAGGCGGCTCCTCAGCACGGGAAACCCGTAACACCGGAGTAACTCGTTGGCTTCGATCTCCGGCATAAAGTAGCGTTCCCTGCCCTGGAGCTTGGACTTGATGATCTGAGCGGCCGAGTCGCGATCAGCCGCCTGGCGCCTGACTTTTCTCCGCTCCAGCCTCAACAGATCGCCGAAACGTACCATGGAGGCCATGGCCCGAACCGCTGATTCGGGGAAGGCATAGTTAGGTATCCCGTTCTGTGACAGGTAGCGTACCCCTTCGGAGACATCGACGATCCCCATGAAAGCGCAGAGAACCGGCTTGTCGACTCCCCTTGCTACCCTGGGAACGATCTCGGCTGTCTTCAGGATGTCCGTCATGGCCTGGGGCGTGAGGATAACAATCGCCCCGTGGACATCCGGGTCCATAAGAATATCGCGAATCGCCGCCTCGTACCTCTCGTGGGTGGCATCTCCGATCACGTCCACAGGGTTCTTGATATTGGCGGTGGGGGGGAGCTGTTTCCTCAGCTTTTCCTCTGTCTTCTCGGTGAGCCGTGCAAGGGTGAGATTATGGCGTATAGCCGCATCTGTGGCCATGATGCCAGGCCCTCCGGCATTGGTCACAATGGCGATCTGGTTTCCCCTCGGGATCGGCTGGTTGGCAAAAGCAACGGCAGAGCTGAAGAGTTCGTCGATGCCTTCTACCCGCTGGATGCCGCTCTGGAAGAAGATGGCATCATATGCCGCGTCGGAGCCTGCCAGAGAGCCTGTGTGAGAGGCGGCTGCCCGGGCGCCTTCCGGCGAGCGTCCCGACTTGATGGCCAACATGGGCTTGCGGGCATCCCAGGTTATCTCCCGGGCCGTTTCGATGAACCCGCGGCCATTGGAGATGTCCTCCAGGTACATGAGGATGACGTCGGTGTGAGGGTCGTCCTTAAGATAGCGTAGAAGGTCTATCTCGTTGACATCGGCCTTGTTTCCAAAGCTGATGAATTTTGAGAACCCGATGTCCCTGCCTGCGGCAAAATCGAGCACGGCCGTACACAAGGCACCGGACTGGGAGATAAAGGCGATATTGCCCCTTTTCGGCATCTTGGTGGCGAAGCTCGCATTCATGCGGACTCCCTCATCGGTGTTTATGATCCCGAGGCAGTTTGGACCGACCAGGCGAAGGCCGTGTCTCTTCACGCGTTCCTTCAGATCCGATTCGAGATCCGCGCCGGCACCCCCCACCTCCTTGAATCCCGCCGTAATGACGATCAGCCCCTTCACGTGCTTCTCTGCGGCCTCCTCGACGATCTGGGAAACAACCGGGGCCGGAACGATGACAACCACCAGATCGACCTCATCCGGGACCTCCGCGAGCCTCGGGTAAGTCCTTACACCCTGGACTGATTTCACCCTGGGGTTGACGGGGTATACGACGCCCTGGTAATCGGCGTTGAGAAGGTTGCGGAAGACCGCAAGTCCCACGCTTCCCGGACGGTTCGTAGCGCCTACTACGGCGACCGATCTCGGGGATATTATGGCTTCAACCTCCTTTATCATCACTCCCCCTTTCGATGATCATAATTCTCTCTCTTATTCTATCATGTTACGCCCACGTGAACAAATGTTTACAGCCATTTCTTTTTTCGGATAAAGAGCAGCATGAAGAGCGAAACGGTCACCATCAGGAGCAAGACCGCGGGATAGCCCCAGCGCCAGGACAGCTCGGGCATGAACTTGAAATTCATCCCGTATATTCCGGAGATCAAGGTGAGAGGGATAAACAGGCTGCCCAGGATGGTCAGGACCTTCATCACCTCGTTCATCTTGTTGCTCATGCTCGACAGATAGATGTCAAGCATTCCTGAAAGGGTGTCTTGGAATGTCTCGATGGTGTCTATCATCTGAACTATGTGATCGTAAATGTCTCGCAGGTATATCACGGTGGACTCCTTGATCAACGGTGACTCTCTTCTCTGGAGGGTGCCGACCACCTCTCTCAGGGGCCAGACCGACCTGCGAGCCACTATCATCTGTCTTTTCAGATTCTGGATTGTTTGGAGAGTCCCCTCGGGCGGGTCTGTGATCAACCGATCCTCCAGCTCTTCTGTTCCCTCTTCGACCTTCTCAAATACCGCGAAGTAGTTGTCCACCACGGCGTCCAGTAGGCAGTACGCGAGAAAATCAGCCCCTCTCTTTCTTATGAGGCCCTTGGCGAGCCTGATTCTGTCTATGATCGGATCGAAAACGTCGAGCTCTTTCTCCTGGAATGAGATGACGAAATTCCGGCCGAGAACCAGACTGATCTGGTCGCGGGCCATCTCGTCGTCCTTGTCGAAGTAGACCATCCTGACAACTATGTATAGGTATTCGCCATAGTCTTCCACCTTCGGGCGTTGATCCGTGTTCAGTATGTCCTCCATGACCAACGGATGGAGGCCGATGTAGTCACCGATTCTTTCCAGGACCTCCACCTGATGGATGCCTTCCACCCTTATCCATGTCACGCCCTTTCTCTCCCTGAAGGCACCGGATTGTTCTATGGTCTCTATCTCTTGCTCTCGGAATTCACGCTCGTCATAGCTGAGGATGGATAGCTCGGTGCTTGCGCTCTTTCTTTCCCCCACGTGGACCAGGGCTCCTGGGGGAAGACCGGCCTTTTGTGATCTTTTGGTTACCTGTGTCGACATGTTCGTTCAAACCTCCTTCGTATTTTCTGGAAAAACGGGGACCGCACAAGGCCCGCCCCCTAGCCCGCAGGAGGGGATCAGGACGATGGAGTCCCGTGGAGTTTCAGGAACGGTTCTTGACTCGCGGTTCTGTTTTCTCGTATAACTAGTGGTCACCGAAAAATGCCCGCGGAGCGGGGGTTGCGAAGTCTCAGGGGTCACATTCTCCCGCCTGGAGAGAGACTCGAAGCAGCTCAGAAGAACCCTTCAGAGAGCCGAAGAGGCGTTTTGTCAGTGATGACTAACCAAAATCGGATCCGTTGTCAAGACGAGGCTGGCCGGCGCGTGTCTCTTTTACCATGGCGGCCTCTGTGAAGGCGGCAGCGGTGGGGGCAGGGGGCTATGAAGGACGGTGAGATCAGGCAGAACAAGGCGACCAAGCATTGGGTCATCTATGCGCCTTCCAGGGGTGGACGGCCGAGGCAACTGGAGCGGCCTGCTGACAGGGAAAGATCGGTGACCGTGGTGGGAGAGGGATGCCCCTTTTGTCCCGGGAACGAACACATGCTTCCCCCGATCATAATGGAGATGCCGGGCCAGGGAGCACAGTCCTGGCGGACACGGGTTGTCCCTAACAAGTTTCCTGCTCTTACCCCTCTGGGAGATACCCGCAGGTCCGCCCGGGGGATCTATCTGGTCATGCCGGGTCACGGGAGGCACGAGGTGATCGTGGAAGGTCCCTATCACAACCGGGACATCAGTGAGATGACGGGGGAGGATGCGGATGCGGTGATCGAGACGTACCACAGGCGTTACGTGGATCTCATGAAGGAGCACGAGAATATGATGGCCATCATATTCAGGAACCACGGAGTGCTGGCCGGAACCTCTCTCATCCACCCCCATTCACAGATAATCGTCACCCCCATGGTTCCCAGCTACATTCGATGGCGGGAAGAGCAAGCCGAGAGGTATTTCGATGAGTTCGGCCGCTGTGTCTACTGCGACATACTGGAGTTCGAGATGAAGGATCAGCGGCGTGTCACCCTGGAAAACCGTTCTTTCCTGGCCTTCGTCCCCTTTGCGGCTGAGGTACCCTTTGAGATATGGATTATGCCCAAGAGGCACCACGGAGACTTCGGTTCCATCTCGGACGAGGAAAAGGAGGATCTCTCCTCGGTTCTGGTCGGGAGCCTCGCCGGGCTGCGACAGAAGCTTCATGATCCTGACTACAACTATATCATCAATACCTCTGCCCGCTTTGAGGCTGATGCGCCCCACCTGCACTGGTACCTCCAGATCCGCCCTCGGCTGACCACCCAGGCGGGTTTTGAGATCGGCTCCGGTATCAGCATCAACCCGTCGCTGCCCGAAGAAAATGCAGAATTCTTGAGGGCCTGATAGGTTGCTCTCCCTTTCAGGAGACTTCCCAGGTCGCGTTCCCTCAGTTCTCGGTCATGGATTCTTGCAGGCCGGTAGTCCTTTCCCATTTTCCCTCAAGGGCAAGGTCTTCTCCAGAGAGGAGGAAATCCCGGATTTCCCTGCGGGCACGGGCTTTCCTGCCGGGTTTCGAGTGGGGAATTGTTTGGCACGGCGTTCGCATACCCCTTGCCGGAGGCAATCGGGGCAGGCTGGCAGGGGAACCGAGTCCTCAGACGATCCGCGGCCGGGAATAAGGCGTCCGGAAAATAGATACATTCTTTTGCGGGGTGGATGGGTTATGACTCTGAAGGAGATCGTCGGCCGGTGCAATCTGTCGAGCGTCTACGAGATAAGGCATGTGACGGAAGACTATGGGGAAGTGGTTTTCTATAATCGGGACATGGAGGAGTGGAACACGGTCTTCTTGGATTCTCTGGGCCCGCCGATAAAGCCCGCATGCGTGGAACCCTCTGAGGATCAACGCCGGTTGGCGGAGGCGTACGGTGGGATCTGGAAGAACCAGACGCTGTTCAAGAGGGAATTTGATGGATTCACCTTGATAGCCATGTACTGGCCGTGGCAGGATCAGGTTCATACCACGGTGAAAATAGCCCGGTTGAGGTAGCAGAAACCTCCCTTCCGGCCGTGGGGTTCCTCTGGTTCAGCGTCGATCGCAGGGTCCAATCGGGACCGCGCCTTCGGATCCGCCAGCACCCGGGCCGGCTCGGATGGCCAACTCCGGTTCGAGCCGGACGATTCTACAGCCCATACCGTTTCATCTTTCTCCACAATGTAGTCCGGTCGATACCGAGTTCCCTTGCTGCCTCCATCCGGTTCCCCCCGTGCCTTTGGAGCGCCCTCCGGATCGCTTCCACCTCCGAGCGGGTGAGCAGAGACGTCCCCGGCTCCGCCGCCGACAGGATATCGGCTTTTCTGAGGATCTCGGCAGGCAGATCCTTCAACCCTATGAGCCCCTCTTTTCTCAGAATGAAGGCGTGTTCGATGATGTTTTCGAGCTCTCTCACGTTGCCGGGAAAGTCGTATTTCAGCAGGACCTCCATGACTTCGTGGGAGACACCCTCCACGGAGCGCCCTCTTTTCAGGTTGAAACTCCTGATGAAATGGTCCACAAGCAGGGGTATATCCTCCCGCCTTTCGCGGAGGGGAGGGAGTTCGATCTTTATCACATTGATGCGATAGAAGAGGTCCTCTCTGAACCGGCCGGATTCGACGAGTCTTTCCAGGTCCCTGTTTGTGGCCGCAACGATTCTCACGTCTGCCGGCTTGGGGCTGGTTGCTCCGAGAGGCTCGAAACTCTTCTCTTCGATTACTCGGAGGAGTTTTGTCTGGAGGGCCTGGGACATCTCTCCGATTTCGTCCAGAAGGATCGTCCCTCTATGGGCGAGAGCAAAACGCCCGGGTTTGTCCCGGCGTGCATCCGTGAAGGCACCCCGGACGTAGCCAAACAGCTCTGACTCCAGGAGCGAGTCCGGAAGGGCTCCGCAGTTGACGGCAATGAAAGACTGGTTCTTCCGGTGGCTCATATTGTGTATGGCTCTGGCGAAGAGCTCTTTGCCCGAGCCGCTGGGACCCTGGATCAAAACGGTGCTATCACTCTCCGCGATGTCCGGGAGTATGGCAAAAAACTCCTGCATCCGGTGGTTTTGGCTGATAATGTCGTGGAAGGAGACCTTGCGGGCGAGTTCCTTCCTCAGAGTCTCGATGGGTGTGAGGTCCCGAAACGTCTCCACACCCCCGATGATCTCCCCCTGCCTATTTCTGAGGACCGCGGTACTGATTCTGATCGGAAGCTCCCGGCCCTCCTTTGTCAGGATATTGACCGTCCGGTTCGTGATCTCCTTTCGGGTCTTCATCGTCTCCCTCAGTGCGCACTGGGTCTGACAGATGCTGGCCCTGAAGACGTCGAAACAGTACTTGCCGATCGCCTCCCGTGCTTTGAACCCCGTGATCTCCTCGGCAGCCCTGTTGAATGACGTTATCTCCCATTCGGCGTTGATGGTGAATACCCCATCGGCAATGCTGTCCAGAATCAGATTGAAGAACCGCTCCCTTTCTTCTATCTTCATGGAGAAACTCCCTCAGGCGCTCAGCGACTCTTGCCGATCTGGATAGCCTTTCCATTGACAAGGGCGTCGGCTATCTTACGCCGTGCCCTTCCCAGAATCCGGCCGAAGGTGGGCCTGGATACCTCCATCACCCTTCCGGCTTCCCTCTGGTTCAAACCCAAAAGATCCGCCAACCTCAGGGCTTCGAGTTCGTCCGCATCGAGTCCCACCTGTTCCAAATCCGAAATAGGAATCCCCCTGGGCTTGAAGAGGTCGGCCTTGGGGGCCATGCAGATCCGGCAGTTTTTTCTCGGCCTCACCATGCTGTGGTCTTCAAATTTTGAACATATGCTCATAATAAGCTAGTCGATCCGCGGTCTATTGTCAAGTTGCACCGGCCACTGCGGTTCTCCATTCAAAGGGGATTGCCCGCCCTTTAGAGGCGACAGGGGCAGGAATCTCGGCGCGTGAAGCCCGAGATGGATACCGCGAGAGCATGGGAGTAAGCTGAGAAGGGTATTCCTCAGCCAAAGGAAGAGGCGCCCGCAGACCTGACAACTTCCAAAAAACCTTGATTGAAAAGTCGGGAACGCGAGAAATTTTTTCCTTGATTTTTTGCATTGGATTGGTGTTAAATAGTTTTGACAATTGTTAACCGCTTTGATGAAAGGGGAAGAGTGTAATGGCAAGAGGTACTGTGAAGTGGTTCAATGAGAAGAAGGGTTACGGATTCATTTCTCAGGAAGACGGAAGTGATGTGTTTGTTCATTTCTCTGCTCTGGAACAGGACGGGTTCAAGACCCTGCGGGAGGGTGAGGAGGTGGAGTTCGAAATCATCCAGGGTCCCAAGGGAGCCCAGGCTTCGAAGGTCGTTGTTGTAGGCTAGCAGGCTAGGATGGCAAGTCCTCGTTAATCCATCCCCCGGGAATACAGGTGTTTCCCGGGGGTTTGTTTTTGGGCCCGGAGGTGGCCGGGGGCAGGTGGGAATGACGGTCGCCGGCGATCAGAACCACTGCTTGGGGCTGGACCACCCGGTGCGAAGAGAAACGAATGATCCCCATTCGAGATACGATCCAGTCAAAGAACTATCCTATCGTCAGGAACCTTATCATCGGCGTGAACGCCCTGGTTTACCTCTGGGAGCTCGCCCAGGGCCCATACCTCCAGAGGGCTTTCTATCTGTACGGTATCGTTCCGGTTCGGTATTCAAACCCTGACGTGGCCCTCCATTTCTCCATCTCCGAGCAGATCGTCCCCTTTTTCGCCTCCATGTTTCTTCACGGCGGGTTTCTCCATCTGCTCGGGAACATGTGGTTCCTGTACATCTTTGGCGACAACGTGGAGGACAGGTTGGGGCCTTTCCGCTTCGCTCTGTTCTATCTGATGAGCGGTGTAGCAGCAGGCCTGATCCACCTCATATCCAACTGGCATTCACAACTTCCCACCATCGGGGCCAGCGGCGCGATTGCCGGGGTCATGGGGGCATATTTCCTTCTCTACCCCAGGGCGCGCGTTCTTACCTTGATTCCTATCTTTTTCATACCCCTTTTCTTTGAGGTTCCGGCGTTCTTCTTTTTGGGCTATTGGGTCCTGATCCAGCTTCTCTATGGTACGATGACCCACGGCATGACGGGTGGTGTTGCCTGGTGGGCGCACGTGGGGGGGTTCCTGTTCGGCATGGCCTCGGTCAGACTGTTTGAGTTTCTTCCCAGGACGGGCGTCACGGAGAAGGCGAGCCGCTATACCCAGCGGAGAAGGACGCCCCGGCTCCAGCATATCCGCCTCACTGGGCCGGGAGAAGAGCTCGACACCCACGGGATTATTACGGTGACTCCGAGGGAGGCTGCCTTGGGTACCCGCAAACTCGTAAGTATTCCCTATCGCAGAAGGACCGTGGTGGTGACGATCCCGGCCGGAGTGAAAGACGGCACCAAGCTTCGCCTCCAGGGGTTGGGGAGGAAGTCGGCGGACGGCGATGTGGGTGATCTCTATCTGACCGTAAGGATCAGGGGCTGGGACTAGCCGTTGGGGAAGCGTTCAAATCGTTCAGGGGCTTCGAATTGTTCGAGTCGTTGCAGACGGCAGGTGTCTCCTGGTTGAGGGAAGACTCGGGCCGAAGGTGCTAGACCTCGGGCAAAGGAGGGGGAATACCCTGGTCGTCCCATCCCCGGGCGTCGTAATACTCGTCGAGCATTACCTCCAGGTCCTCTCTCCGGATGGTCTTCTTGTTTCTGCCGAGAGCTTCCTGGAAAAACCGGTTGGGGAGTCGATCATCGGCCCGCACTACACCCTCGCGGATATTGAACCACCTGGCCCCGTTCGAAACATTTGCGGCCACTTGCCTGAGGTTTTCTGTTCCGAGTTTCAACCCTGTGGCGGAGTGGAGGAGAAGCGAGATGTCTTCCCAATCGATCAGATCCTTGTAGAACCTGCAGAGGATTAGCGTATCAAAGAGGGTCATCCGATCCTCTTCCTCCACGAAGATCCCGGCCTTGCCACCGATCTGGTCGGGATCGACACGACCGGAGATTTCGGACTTGTAGAATGTCGCCCTGAGATGGCAGGCCCCGCGGTCCGATGTCGCGTAAGAAAGGCCCATTCCCTTCAGAACCCGGGGTTCATAGCCCGCAGGCTCCAGGCCCTTGACGTGCACCGCGAGTTCCTCGAGCCCCCATGCTCTGCTCGCTTCCACGATACCCTGGGACAAGACCGCACCGATACCCTCGCGGAGTGCGATTTTTTCGAGGAGTGCCGCGATGCCGTCCACATCGCCGTAGTCGAGTCGCTCCGGAATCGCTCCCCTTCTGGAAGCTTCGATGGTGAAGGCTGCGAGGTTTCCCGCCGAGATGGTGTCCAGGCCGAGGCGGTCGCAGATATCGTTGAGGTAGATGATCTCCTCGATGCTGTCGATCATGCAGAGACCTCCGAAGGCGTAGATCGTCTCATATTCCGGCCCGCCTATGCGGAGGCCTCTATGCCGTCCCTCCCTGACCTCCGAGAGATTACCGCAGGCCATGAAACAGTGGGGGCACTGGATGGGTTCGACCTTGCACCGCTCGAGCAGGCTCTCGGCGGTGATGTTCTCCCAGCCATCAAGGGTTCCCTCGGACCAGTACCTTGTGGGGAACCCCCCCATCATGTTCATTATGGAGACGAGCATGGGGGTCCCGAGTCTCCTGAAGGAGCGGGCGACGGGGTTATCCCTAACTCTGTTCCGTGTCTTGTCCCAGAATGCCCCGAGCAGATCGGGACGGGCCGCCTCCCGCCTCTTGTCTCCGTGGAAGACCAGGGCCTTGATTCTCTTTGAGCCCAGTACGGCGCCGACTCCTGTCCTCCCTGCAGACCGCCAGTATCCCGATTCCAGAACGGAAAACCTTACGCCCCTCTCGGCAGCCGGCCCGATCACGACGGCTCGCGCCCCATCAGCACCCACGGCCTTCAGCACGTGGTCTTCCGCCTCGTAGGTGGACTTACCCCACACCTGACAGCCGTCGTGGAACCTGACATCACTGGAGGAAATCTCCAAGAAGACAGGGTCCGGTGATGCATCTTCCAGAATCACGGCATCGTAGCCGGTTCTGCTCAGGGATATGGCGACGTCGCCTCCGGAGTAAGACTCGGAATAGATCCCCGTCTGGGGAGACTTGGTATAGACCCCGTAACGGCTCGAGCCGTGAACCCGCAGATCGGTGGCACAACCCGTGGAGAAAATCACGCGATTCTCGGGGGAGAGAGGATCGATCCCGGGCGGGTTGTGTTTCAGCAACAGATAGGTTCCCAGGCCCTTGCCTCCAAGATAAGTCTCGAAAACCCTATCGGGGATCTCTTCGACCGTCGACTTGCCTGATCCCGCGTTGATCCGGAGGACCCGATTGAAAAACCCTTTCATTGGAATCTCCTGCAGGTCTCTCAATTCTAACGGAAGCCCCCCTCCATTTCAAGGAAGGGCCCGGTCCAGCCATCCGAGATGTGTCTCCTCCCCATGGCTTTCCCGAGGGGAGGCGGGCGGCGGGCCGAGGGGCACGAGGTGGAAAGAACCCGGACAGAAGCGGCCCGGGTCCGCGGCTGAGCCGGTCTTGACCCGTCCTCCGGGGACATATACAATGCACAGAGCCCGCCCTTCTGCGTGCCGGGAGGGGGAGAAGTGCCGGTAAGGCTCTTCGCTTGCCTGCTCTCCAGGCAGGAGGGTCGTTGCGGGTGGGAGCCGGGGAGACAAATGACGGAACTGATCAGCCGGATAGCCGTCTTTGCAGTGCCTGCACACGCGGTTGTCGTGATCGCCCTGTCGGTTCGTGTCGTCATGATGCGCAGGCCGGTGGGAGTCTCCCTGGCGTGGCTGATTCTGATCTTTGTTCTACCCTTTGCAGGAGCGGGACTATATCTCCTTATCGGCGAGCGACGCATGGGGAGGCGGAGGGCCGAACGCGCCGCGGCCCTCCGAGAGGAGTACGAGGGATGGCTCCGTGGGCTGTCGCGGAATACCCGTGTGGACTGGTCGGACGTGGGGCCCAGGGGAGCTCCAGTAAATCGTCTTGCCGAGGCGACACTCGGGATTCCTGCAATGGCCGGGAACAGGCTGGAGTTGATCGATGGAGCGGAGCCTATACTCGGTTCTATCGTCGAAGACATCGGCCGGGCCAGGCATACCTGTCACATGGAGTTCTACATCTGGAACGAGGGAGGAATGGCCGACGAAGTCTCCAGAGCCCTGATCAGGGCCGCGCAGAGAGGCGTGACCTGCAGGGTTCTCATCGATTCGGTGGGCAGTGCCGCTTTCCTGAGGAGCGAAGGGGCGAAGCGCCTGCTGGAAAACGGCGTCGAGTTGGTGGCTGCCCTTCCTGTAGGACTGGTGAGGATGGTCTTTGTCCGCCTCGACTTGCGTATCCACCGGAAGATCGTGGTCATAGACGGCGAGATCGCCTATACGGGAAGCCTCAACCTCGTGGATCCTCGTTTTTTCAAACGCGAGGCGGGGGTCGGGCCCTGGGTCGACGCGATGGTGCGGGTTGAAGGGCCAGCGGTACAGGCGCTCGACCTGATATTCATGTGGGATTGGCAAGTCGAGACAGGAGAGGATATCAAGGGTCTGAGCGATCCGAAGGACTTCAAAACCTTCCCCGATGGGGGGGAGGCAAACGTTCAGGTGGTCCCCTCCGGCCCCGGTTACACGAGTGATACAATCCACCAGTTGCTCCTCATGTCCCTCTACACCGCTCGTGAAGAGTTGGTCATGACAACGCCCTACTTCGTGCCCGACGAGTCGGTACTCACCGCCCTGGAATCCGCCGCACTGAGGGGGGTCGAGGTTACGATCATCGTGCCGGAAAGGGTCGATTCGCGATTGATCAGGTATGCGAGCCGTTCGTATTTCAAGGATCTCCTTGCCTCGGGGGTGCGGATTCTCCGCTTTCATGGAGGGCTTTTGCACACCAAGAGCATCACCATCGACAGGGAAATCGCCCTCTTCGGTACGGTGAACCTCGATATGCGTAGTTTCTGGCTCGATTTCGAGGTGACCCTCTTTGTCTTTGACCGGGATTTCGGTTCCCGACTCCGGGCCCTTCAGCAGGGCTACGCCGACAGGGCGGTACCCATCGACCTGGAAACCTGGCGAAGACGTCCCGCCTGGAGCCGCTTTGTCGAGAACGCGGCCCAACTGCTGAGCCCGCTCCTCTGAAAGGCATCCGCAAGATGGAGGGCCGTTGCCCGAGGCTCCGTTGCCGCCGGCGGTCTGCCCGGGGAGCCGGAGTGGTCTCTGTCAGCCTCTTCCAATTTTGCCTCAAGAGCATTATCATAATAATTGCAGTGGTCACCGGATAGGGCTAGGCAGGGCAAGAGGGTAATATGCGATTTCTTCTTTACAATATTCGCTATGGGGCCGGCATAGGAAAGCAGTTTCACCTTCCAGTGCCCTACAGCGGCTATCTCAAGCATACACAGGACAATCTGAAGAAGATATTGGTCTTCATAAAGTCGCTGAATCCGGATATCATAGGGTTGCTCGAGGTGGACAGCGGGTCTTTCAGGTCTGACAGGTGCAACCAGGCTGAGGCCATTGCCCGTGCGATGAAATACCATCATGTCTACCAGTCCAAGTATTCTGCGGCCTCGATGGCCCAGAAGGTTCCGGTACTCAATAAACAGGGCAATGCAATCCTGACGAAACAGGAAATCAGGTCCCAGAGATTTCACTATTTCCGCGAAGGTATCAAGCGTCTTGTGATTGAAGTCGAGTTGGACAGGGTTTCGATCTTCCTGGTTCATCTTTCTGTTAAATTCCGGCACCGCCAGTATCAGCTCCAGGATCTCCACGGCATGGTCGAGAATGTCAGGAAGCCCGTCATAGTTGCGGGAGATTTCAACGTCTTCTGGGGCGACAGGGAACTCCAGCTCTTCCTTGCCGCCACAGGGCTGAAAAACGCCAATGGCCGGGGCCAACCTTCCCATCCGAGCCGGTCTCCACGGAGGCAGCTCGACTACATTTTCCACAGTCCCGAGGTACGGGTCACCGGTTTTCAGATTCCCCGGGTCAGATTATCCGACCATGCACCCCTTGTCTGTGATTTTGAGATTGTCCCCTGAGAAGGTGTCCCGGCATCCGTGGAGATCCTTGAGGCCGCGGTGGACTGTGAGCCGGTGCGTTCGGGCTTGTCCCGTGATCAAGAGGGAAGGGCTTGCCTTTTCTCTCCGGCCGCACCCTGGTCTTTTTTGCGATCAGGGACTTACTCTCCAAGGGGGTTTGTTGTAGATTCCCCTTTGTAAGGTGGATCTGCCTGTGGGGGACTGACCGGAAACGATGAGTGGAGCTCTCCCATCCGCGGGCGGTCCTCTTCCAACAGGGCCATGGACCGATCCGAATTCCAGGAGTGTTAGATGAAGCACGGGGACGTGAAAGAAGGAGACCTCAAGATTGAACTGGCGGCGCTGCGCCGACGGGTTGCACGGTTGGAGCGATTGGAGGCTGAATGGAGGAAGACGGAGAAGGCGCTTCGTGAGAGCGAAGAGAGATATGCACTGGCCACCAGCGCCGGCCATGTGGGGACGTGGGACTGGAACCTGGAGACCAACGAGATCTATATCGATCCGAACCTGAAAGCCATGCTGGGCTATAAGGATAATGAGATCCGGAACCACCTCGATGACTGGGGGAGGTTTGTTCACCCCGATGACGTGGAAGAGGTGATGCGCAAAGCGGAAGCGCATCTGAAGGGTTCGGCACCGCTCTACGAGGTGGCTCACCGGATGTTGCACAAGGACGGGAGCGTCCGCTGGTTTCTCGCCCGAGGAACCGCTATGCGCGACGGCAATGGAAAACCATACCGTGTGGTAGGGACAGACACGGACATCACCGAGCGGAAGAGGGTCGAGGAGGAACTGAGAAGGCACCGAGAGCACCTCGAGGAACTTGTCGAGGCGAGGACGGCAGAACTCCGCAAGACCAACGAGCGGCTCCAGCGGGAAATCGCGGAACGGAAACAGACGGAAGAGCAACTTCTCTGGTCCCAGAAGATGGAGACCGTTGGCCGCCTGGCCGGAGGGATAGCCCATGATTTCAACAACCTTCTCGTCACCATCCAGGGCAATACCGAACTCGTTATGATGGAGCCAGGTCTCGAGGAGTGGGTAAGAAACCGTCTCGAGGAGGTCTTCAAAGCTTGCAGCCGAGCCGCTAAGCTGACACAGCAACTACTGACCTTCTCGCGGCGCCAGATAGTCGAACCAAAGGTGGTCAATCTGAACAAGATCATTCTGGACATGGGCAAGATGCTTCCCCGGCTCATAGGTGAAGACGTGGAAGTGGTCAGTCTGCCCGGAGAGGCCCTGGGAATGGTCAAGGTCGATCCAGGCCAACTGGAACAGGTTATCGTCAACCTCGCCGTGAATGCGCGGGATGCCATGCCGCAAGGGGGAAGACTGACCATCGAGACGGCCAACGTGACCCTTGACGAGGGTTATGCCCGGCAGCACCCCGGTGTCACTCCCGGCGGGTATGTGATGCTGGCCATCAGCGACACCGGGGCCGGCATGGCCGACGAAGTGAAGGAGCACATTTTTGAGCCCTTTTTCACTACCAAGGACGTGGGTAAGGGAACGGGCCTCGGGCTTGCCACCTGCTACGGGATCGTAAAGCAGAGCGGGGGGAATATATGGGTCTACAGCGAGCCGGGCCTGGGTACTACATTCAAGATATACCTGCCCCGTATCGACGGACAGGGCGAGGCGATGGAGCGGCACAGCCGGGAAGGTTACCCGCCCAGGGGTTCAGAGACCGTGCTCCTCGTTGAAGACGAGTTGTCCGTGCGGAACGTGACGGCTGGTACACTCCGGGCACAGGGATACACGGTCCTGGAAGCGAGCGACGGCAAGGAAGCCCTCGCTGTAGCCAGACAACACCGAGACAGGAGAATCGATCTTCTCCTCACCGACGTCGTGATGCCGCAGATGGGGGGTAGGGCCCTGGCCGAGCGCCTCCTGGCCGAACGGCCTGACACAAAGGTGCTTTTCTTCTCGGGCTATCCGGGCGAGGCCATTGTTCATCACGGGGTGTTGGATCGGGGGTCTGCCTTCCTTCAGAAACCCTTCTCACCTGCCGGGCTGGCATGGAAGGTCAGGGAGGTGCTCGACGGCTGAGCAGATCTCCCTGCCGGGTCGAACAAAAGGTCCTGGTCCCTGGACCGCGGGGGGTAAAAGTAATATTCTTTTGAAAACTCAGGAAGAGAAAGGTGACTGTGAAAGATGCTTGTTGAAGAGAGATTCCGTGTCAAGGCACCGATTCAAGAGGTCTGGGACTTCCTTGTCGATCCGGAAAAGATCGGTCCCTGTGTCCCGGGGTGCGAGAAGATCGAAGTGGTCGGTGAGAACGTCTACGAGAGCTCTGTGAAAGTGAAGGTCGGTGTCATATCCCTGACCATGAAATCGAGGACCACCCTCACGGAGGTCGACCCCCCCCGGCATCTGAAGTCGGTCACCGAAGGCCGCGATGCCCTCAAGGCCGGGACGCTTTACCAGGAGAGCGTGGTGGATCTCAGCGAAGTCTCTGAAAACGAAGTGGAGATCTCCTATTCGGCGAATACGCGTGTGGTCGGAAAACTCGCCACCTTTGGTGAGAAGGTGATGAGGGCGACCGCCAAGAAACTCGGCGAGGAGTTTGCAAGGAACATCCAAGCCGGAATCGGGAAGACAGGGGAGTGATCTGCCCGAGGGTTCGCTTTTCTCCAAACAGGGTTGAGGCGCCCGCTGCAAGGGGCGGCACCTCGGAACGCGGGTAGGATAATGAGAGACTTCGATTACCTTTGCCCTCAGAGTCTTAAGGAGGCTCTGGCTTTTCTCGAGGAACACGGCGAGAACTGCAGGATCATTGCCGGCGGCCAGTCCCTGCTCAATATCCTGAAGCAGGGACTCATTGCCCCGGAGGTTCTGGTCGACATCAAGAGCATTCCAGAGCTCGACTATGTCCGCTGTGATGAGGCGGGCCAGCTCAGGGTCGGTGCGGTAACGACGCATCGTGCCCTCGAACTCTCTCCCCTTGTCAGAGAGAGATTCGGTGTTCTGGCCGATATGGAGCAACATCTGGCAAGCGTCCAGATCCGGAACTGGGGAACCATCGGCGGGAACCTCTGCATTGCAGATCCCACAGGAGACCCGGCACCTCCCCTGATAGCCATGGGCGGGCAGGTCACAATAGCTTCCACACAGGGGGAGAGGTCTCTTGCCATCCGAGACCTCTTTGTGGACTACTACGAAACCGTTGTCAAGCCCCAGGAGCTTCTGACGGAGATCGTGGTCCCTCCCCTGCCTGAGCGCTCGGCTGTGACGTACGCTAAATTCCGCAACGTCGAGGGGGATTCACCGATCGTTGGGGCAGCGGTCTTCCTGGAAGTCGATCCGGACGGGTCCTGCCTGGACGTTAGGATCGCACTTGGGGGGGTGGCACCGACACCCGTACGGGCGGAAAAGGCCGAAGGGATCCTCAGGGGGAAGTTCCCCGGTGACGGGCTGATTGAAAAAGCTGCAGAAGCCGTGGCAGATGATATTTCCCCGATCCCTGATATCGTGGCTTCTGAGGAATACAAAGAAAAGGTGGCCCGCGTCCTGGTCAAACGGATGCTCAGGGAAGCCCGGGAGAGGTTGAAAGGATGAAGAAGATTCTCAAGGTACTGGTAAACGGAGAGCCCCGCGAGGTTGCGGTGAGTCCCAAGACGACATTGGTGGAAATGCTGCGCAACGAGCTCGGCCTCACAGGAACCAAACGGGCCTGCAACAGCGGAGCCTGTGGTTCATGCACGGTCCTTGTCGATGGGAAAGCCGTCAACTCGTGTTCCGTCCTCGCCCTCCAGGTTCAAGGAAGGCAGATCACCACTATCGAGGGGCTTGCAGAGGGTGCAAGGCTTCATCCCATTCAGGAGGCCTTTCTGGACCATGGCGGGCTGCAGTGCGGGTTTTGCACTCCTGGGATGATAATGGCCGCCAAGGCCCTGTTGGATGAAAATCCCCATCCCTCCAGGCAGGCCATCAAGGAGGCGATTGCCGGGAACCTGTGCCGATGCACGGGGTATGTGAGGATCGTGGATTCGATAGCCCTCGCCGCCCGCAGGATGAAGGAGGCCGGAAGATGAGCACCTATTCCCACATCGGTAAGGCGATTCGCCGGGTGGACGGTGTTGAAAAGGTCACGGGAAGGGCCAGGTATACGGTGGATATCCGGCTGCCCGGAATGCTGTACGGCAAGCTCTTGAGAAGCCCCCATCCCCATGCAAGAATCCTTCACATCGATACGGGGAAGGCGCGGAAGCTTGGAGGGGTCCGGGGGGTGATCACGGCGGAGGACACTCGAAAGATCGCCTACGGGAACTGGAGGCGCTATCCCCACCTCATGGACGAGTATCCCCTGACCCCGGACAAGGCCCGGTTTATCGGTGACGAGGTTGCCGCTGTGGCTGCGATTGATGAAGATACAGCAGAGGAGGCCCTGACCCTGATCGATGTGGAATACGAGGTTCTTCCCGCTGTATTCGATCCGGAAGAGGCCATGAAGGAGGGGGCTCCGCAGATTCACGAGGGCCCCACGGTAAAGAACAACGTGAGTGAAACGCGACACATCGAGTTCGGCGACGTTGACGAGGGCTTCAAGGTGTGTGATGCGGTCCGGGAAGACGTTTTTGATATTCACGCCGTCGCCCATGCGGCCATGGAGCCCCACAATTCTGTGGCCCAGTATGACCTCCAGGGAAGGCTCACCATATGGACCGGGACCCAGGTCCCCTACTTCATTCAGATCCTGCTGGCCCAGACCCTGGGGATGAAAGAGGGCGATATTCGGGTGATTCGGCCCCATGTGGGCGGGGGATGGGGAGGCAAGATGGAGTTGTTCAAGGACCAGTACTGTGCCGCCCATCTCTCGATGGTTACCGGAAGGCCTGTCAAGATCGAATACACCCGTGAAGAGGAGTTCGCCTGCACCCGCCACCGTACGGCCATGAAGTACTATGTAAAGACAGGATTCAACGAGGATGGAACCCTGGTGGCCAAGGAGTGCAAGGCGATTCTCGACGGAGGAGCCTATAACGCCATGGGTCCCACGGCCCTCTATCTCACAGGGTTTTTCCAGAATTTCCCTTACACGATTCCGAACTATCGGTACGATGGGTATCATGTCTACACGAACAAGTCTCCTTCATCAGCCATGAGGGGTTTTGGGGGACCCCAGGCGGAGTTTACCTGCGACTCGCAGATCGACATGATCGCCGAACAACTGGGCATGGATCCGGCTGAAATCCGTCTGAAAAACGGCATGGAGCCCGGCCACGAGATCAAGGGGTACTGCAAGGTGACGAGCTGTGGGTTCAAGGAGTGTATGGACCGTGTCATGGAGAGTACCCGATGGAAAGAGAAGCGGGGCCGACTTCCGCGCGGGAAGGGGATCGGCATGGGCTGCTATGGCTTCATGTCAGGGGGGGTTTTCAACTGGATCGACACCCCCTATGCTTTCTCTGCCGCCATGGTTCGTATCGGCCGGGATGGAATGGTCGATGTCTACGTGGGTTCCTCCGAGATCGGACAGGGGTCTGACACGGTCATGGCTCAGATTGCGGCCGAGGAGCTGGGAATCCCCATGGACTATGTGCGGGTGACCTCTGGAGACACCCTGGTGTGTCCGCCAGACCTCGGAGCCTGGGGGAGCCGGCAGACCCTCATGACAGGGAATGCCGTGAAGATGGCGGCGCGGGACGCCAAGCAGAAGCTCCTCGATGTGGCAGCGGGGATGATGGGACCGAATATCGTGTACGAACTCGATGCAAAGGACGGGAGGATATTCCTCAGGGAGCGTCCCGAAAGGGGGGTGCCTTACCAGGATGTGGTAAAGGTGGCCGTGCGGAGCAACCACGGACAGGCGATCGTGGGCAGGGGCCACTATACGCCTCACGGGAAGGGGATGGTCTCACCGGCATTTTCCTTTGGTGCCCAGGTGGCGGAGGTTGAGGTGGACGAGGAGACGGGCAGGGTCTCGCTCGTCCAGGTGACCACGGCTCACGACTGCGGGCAGGTGATCAATCAGCTCGGGGTCGAGGGACAGCTCGAAGGGGCATTTGTCATGGGACAGGGGTATGTCCTGTCTGAGAACCTTATTACGGACGAGGGGATGGTACTCAACCCGTCCTTTGTCGATTACAAACTGATGCGGGCGACCGATGTACCGGACAATTTTACCTCCCTTTTGGTCGAGACCCACGAGCCGGAGGGTCCTTTTGGTGCCAAGGAGGCTGGAGAGGGACTGACCAACCCCAGCGCCGGATGTATCGCCAATGCGATCTACGATGCTGTAGGGGTGAGAATCTGCGACCTGCCGATCACGCCGGAAAAGGTCCTCAAGGCTCTTGAGGAGCAGAGAAAAGGGAAGCGAAAAGAATAGCCGGTCCGTCTCAAAGCCTTTCCCGGATCCATCCCTCGGTTCTCCTGTCGATAGGGTACCAGGCGCTCACGATGAGTGCTCCCCCCGCTTTGAACACGGCTTCTTCCAGGAACCTATCCGGGATGCCGACCTGGAGAAAGTGAGGAATCTGCTGATCGCCCCGGTTCTCAACCAGGGCCAGGCTCGCCTTGCATCCCCAGACATGGATACAGAAGAAGTACTCCTGCTTTACGGGAGTCGATTCCGGGCAGATGTGGGTTTTGCCCGGAGGTCTATCTCTCGCCTCTGCTGCAATCTCAGGCGTGAGGTCCCACCGGATTCTGTCCTTGATTCTTTTTACCTCTTCCAGGGTCCACACGGGATTCCTCCCCGGTCCCACCGGAGCTCCTCCCCTTTCCTCGACAAGGCCCTGAAAAGGGCAGAGATCTCAGGCTCCTCCCTTTGAGCAGAAGATTGGAGGAGTCGAGGGCCGTGCCGGGAAAGAGGGGCTCGCGGTTGGAGTCGGACCGACGGGATCTCTGCTCGGCCCCGAGATAGCCGCGGTAAGTTCTGGAAAAGCAGAGGTAGTAGTGCCTCCCTCGAAACAGCGGGCACGAACGGCAGAGCTGTTCGGAAAAAACACATCGCATCTTCTGTTTGGCCATATCGATTTTCCCCGGTCCTTTCCGAAAAGGGAAAGGCCTCCTTGGACGTCTCCTCGCCCCTGGGATGATCGCCGTCCAATTACCGCAACAAGGAGATTAACACGAACGGGCAGAAGGGATCAACGGTCCGCCCGGGCAGCTTCACACCATTGGATATTGCCCCTCTTACCGGTTTGAATCGGAGATTGTTGGAGGGAAGAGGGATTCGAACAAGGGGGCAGGGGTGGAATAAGATGGTTTCTGCGTGGCGGGGGAGGTCAAGATTCAAAACCGAGTGGAGTTTCCTGAGTTTTCGGCCGAGGATTCTTGCAGGTTCGCGGGTGGGGAATTCCTGCCCCTTCCCCGCTCTAAAGGCGGGGCTTTCCCCTCCCCGCTCACCCTTGATGGGTACCCCACCGCTTCCGCAATGTCGCTCGGAGGCAAGGTGTTCTCCAAAAGTCAGGAAACTCCAGTCAAAACCGAAGGGTGACCCCCGGGCTCTTGAAGATGATGGGGATCATTATCAGAAAGATGGCCACGACAAAACCGAGAAGTACCAGCAGGGGGAGGAAAATGGCGAAGGCCGCCCTCCCGCTTGATATTTCATGGGATTCCCGGAGACCGATGATTTGGATGACAGGTGTCCATATCGTACCGGCTATGCCTCCGAGCAATGGGACAACCGCGAGGATCTGGGTGCTCATCGCGTATGCCACGACCCTGAAGGTGGCCTCAAATCCCTTCCTGTTTCCTCTGACGATCATCAGGCAGACGTGGAGAATCCCGCTGCCCACAAAGACGTAGATTATGGTGAGCAGGGGAAGGCCGATGGCAGAAGCAATGAGCACGGGAACACCGAAATTCCCAAGACCCTGGGGCTGGAAGATGCGGCCCAGCAGAAGCATCATGAGAAACTCGTAAACAAGGCCGATCAACCCCCCCAGCACGCCCATCACGATGGCGAAGATCAGCGGGTGGAGGAGTCCCTTCCCGATAGGCATCCGGGAGTAGAAACGGGAAGGATGGAAGAGCACCTCACCGATTGTGCCGAAAAGAGCCCTGAGAAACCCCAGATCATCCATCTCTTCCCACGGGCACCGGGGTTCGGTAGAGATTCGGCTCGATCCTGGTGGAACCCCCTCCTCAGGTTCCGGTTTGCCTCCTTGAGGGGCGGGGGCCTCCTCTTCGTGGAAGACGCGGTCGATCCTCACTCTGGCGCCGATCTGTTCCAGGTGGTAGGCGAAGGACTGGGCCTTCTCGAGAGAGATTCCCCTCTTGACAACGGTGGGAGCCCTTTGAACGAGGCTTTCCGCTTGCCGGGGCGTCAGCCTGAAGCGCTGCTGAAGGCCGAGGATGAGCTTCTCGCGGGAAGACTCGCTGGCCGGTCCCAAAAGCACGACCCGGCATGCAGGCTCGCTCTGATTGGATCCGTGCAAAGGCGGCTCCTTTTCTGGCCTGGGATTTCCCTTCTTGATAAACCAAATAGCCTATTTTCGCAACTCTTTTTTGTGGCGGCCCCGGGCGAGTCACGGGCATCTCCCCGCCGGTGGGGAAGATTTGGAAAGGGTTGCTTCCCCGTTCCTGGTGCCTCTGGGTTGCCTTTCCACTCTTTCTACTTGGAAGGGGTAAGACCCATCCTGTCTCTGACCTCGTTCATCACCGCCGAGGCTATCGCCCGGCAGCGATCGGCCCCCTCGGCCAGGGTCTCCTTGACAGAGCCGATATCGCCCTGGAGCTCGAGAGCCCTCTGCTGGATGGGAGCGAGGTGGGCCACCATGTTTTTCCATAGAATTCTCTTGCAGTCTATGCACCCTATGGCGGCTTTCCGGCAATCACGGGCCACCTGCTTGACCTCTTGGGTGTTCGAGAAGGCCCGATGGAGGCTGTAGATGTTGCACTTTTTTGGATTACCCGGATCGTGGCGTCTCACTCTGCCGACATCGGTCACGGCCGTGCGAAGCTTTTCCCAAATCGCATCAGGGGATTCGAGCATGCCGATATAGTTGTTCATGCTCTTGGACATCTTCTGTTTTCCGTCGAGGCCGAGTATCTTTGGGGTCTTGGACTCCAGGACCTGGGGTTCGGGGAAGACCTGGCCGAATCTGGAATTGAATCTCCGGGCGATCTCGCGGGTCAGCTCGACGTGCTGGTACTGGTCCTTTCCCACAGGGACGTAGCCGGCCTTGTATATCAGGATGTCCGCAGCCTGGAGCACGGGGTAGTCGAGCAGCCCCATGTTCACGTTCTTGCGATGCTGTCTTGCCTTCTGCTTGAACTGGGTCATCCTTTCAAGGTCTCCCACCGGGGTCAAGCAGTTGAATATCCAGGCGAGTTCCGTGTGCTGCTGGACATGGGATTGGACGAAGAGGGCACACTTTTCCTTTGTCAGGCCGCAGGCGATGTTTATCAAAGCCGTGTCGAGGATCCTTTGCTGCATGAGGAGGGGTTCATACTCGATTGAGATGGCATGGTAGTCCACAATGCAGTAAATGCAATCGTAGGACTCGGTGAGTTTCACCCAGTTCTGAATCGCCCCGAGATAGTTTCCTATGTGGATCTCCCCTGTGGGCTGAATTCCGCTGAAAATCCTTTCCATTTTTCCCTCCGTCCTCAAAAAAAGGCCATGGACTGCGCCCATGGCCCTTGCCTGAATCCTGTCTTGCTCCCTACCCTCCAGAAGGCCCAGGGCCAAGAATTGAGCATCTGAACGAATACCACCACAGTATCGAAAATCTCATAAAAATGCGTTCTCCACCCCTTTGCAAGGACTTCACATTATCCGTTATCAAGAGAAATGTCAAGAAAGCATTGGGGTCAAGCATTGGGGTCAAGCATTGGGGTCAGGTCTTGAATTATCAGTTTTCGCCGGCACACTTCCCCCAGGGTTTCCGCTTCCCTGCCTCCGGTGGTCGGTTTCGTGTACGGTGATGGGAGTCACCGAGTTGCGGCCTGGCAAGGCCGCGCGGCGCGGCCTTGTAGGTGGAAGGCCTACCCAGGTAGGCGCAAATCTTGTTTTTTGGAAGCATCTCGGGCATGGTCAGGGTGCGCCAATGGAGCCGGGCTTGAAAATTGACTTTTCTCCTGATCTGGCACCCTCGTACTTCTCATGCTCTCCTCCCCAAATCTCTTCAGGATCGCTGGGTCCGGTTGCTACGAGAATTGTTGACAGCGTCCTGTTGGCAGTCCTGAGTTCTCTATTGTAGCCTTACGGCAGAGGACCTAAGGAAGGGAGAAAGAGGGGGACACGACTTATGGTGGAAATTGTGAGAAACACGGGCGTCGTTAAGGTTCGCGAAGGTTGAAGCCGGACACCCATTGGCTTGGTCCCATGGCCTTCTTTGGGCGAATTGACTAACCC
Source organism: Deltaproteobacteria bacterium (assembly GCA_019308905.1). Taxonomy (NCBI): domain Bacteria; kingdom Pseudomonadati; phylum Myxococcota; class Myxococcia; species Deltaproteobacteria bacterium. Next base: position 117,853 of record JAFDHF010000004.1, on the reverse strand, counting down.
TGGTTTCTGAACTAGATTGGAAAATGCAAGATCTGAGCCCATTGGAAAGAAGCTCAGAGGGTCACTACGCCGGATCGTCTTAACGCGGCGAGGCTGGTCCAGGCCAGCGGATAGACGACAGGGTCTCCAGACGGGGATCAAGGGGCTGCAAGAGCGCGGTCCGGTTGTCTGCGTTTGGAAAATACCGTTGCGGCTCTGCATCCCAACGGCAGCAAAGGGAAACGCCTCACGGACGGGATACTTAGAGCGGTGCGGGATAAGAAATGGCCGAGGAGATTGCCAACTACATCGTTACCCCACACGCGGTTGGGTAGTTGTGGGGAATTTTGGTGACCCTTCATATTTGGGCAACAGCCCGTCAAGGGCTGACCCCCGGATACGGATAGAGGGTTTGAGTTCTACGCCTGAGATTTCCTCGTACGAGCAAGGAAATGTGGGCTGAGAAGGCTAAATTTCTCCTTGAAAGAAGGAGAAATATTCGCTATATTCTCCTTCCAGAAAGGAGAAACCGGGATGACAGTTACTGAACCAGACTCGGCCTACCTCCGCCAGAGAGCCGTCGAGCAACTACTCAACTCTTTCAGTAGTCCCTTTCCGCCAATGACCCCCCGCCGACTAGCCGGGCGCGTGACGCTACCTGGTAAGGCAACGGCTATTGTTGGTATGCGCCGCGCAGGTAAGACGACGTTCTTGAACCAGATCAGGCAAGCGTGGGTCGAGCGGGGAATTGCCCGGGAGCGGCTTCCGTATCTGAACTTTGAGGATGAACGGCTCGTCGGATTCAGCGTTGAGCATTTCTCCTTGGTAGTTGAGGAATACTATCGCCGATTTCCCGCTCTGCGCGGCCGTGAAACGGTCCTCTGGTGCTTGGATGAGATCCAAGTGGTGCATGGATGGGAGCGGTTTGTACGCCGACTTCTCGACACCGAGAAGGTCGAAGTGTTTGTCAGCGGCTCGTCGGCAGCTTTGCTTTCTCGCGAAGTTGCAACGTCCATGCGTGGCCGTGCGTGGGAGGTAAGGATCTTTTCTTTCGGCTTCGAGGAATACCTTCGCCACCATGGCAGGCGGTTGCCCGGCGGAGATCGAAGTTCCCCTAAGGTCTTTGCGTTGTTCAGCACGCGAAGCTTTCGCAAAGCAGTCTTTTGGCCGTCCCGCGGCAGCCGCTTGGAGTAGATACGCGGATAGATCTTCCGGGTCTCATCAGCCTTGAAGGATTTGATCACAACATAAAGTATGTAGCGAATCTCGCTAAGGGTCAGGCGCTACAACAAGAAGCCAGGGCCACCGGTTACAAAAGTTTACAAGCCGTAAGATTTGGCGGCGCCGGCTTTTCTGCAATGGCTGAGACAGAAGATCGGGTCACCCGTTGGTTGCAGCCTGGCAAAGTAATCGTGATCTCATAATCCGGACCACGTCTTGTTTCCTGCAACCATTTTAGTGCGAGAGTCAACAACAGGACCGTCTCGCATCAATCCCCGAGACGGGACGACCTGGGTAAGTCGGCTACACAGCTTCCTCTGATCACCAGGTAGATGAGCTCGATGTTTCACGAAAACCTTCTTGTGTTTATATTGTCACCTACATACAAGAATGACCGGAGTGTTAACCCATTTCTTGATCAGGGTTTTGCTCTGCGTCCTGGACGGTATCTAGGTCGGTTGGAATTCCAGGAAATTCGGTCTATCGATAAGTCCACTTGAGGGACCGCTGAGCTGCCCCAGCTCCAAGGATGCTGGGGATGGACGTGGAGCAGAGTGTTCGGTCCGTTGAACTGAAGGCCCCTCCGGAGACTCCATACTATGACTGGGAAACGGAGGCCGCCTCAATCGACTCCCTGAGAATCGAGAGCCCCAGGTCGGCTTCCTCCCGGCTCAGCACAAGGGGCGGGCATATGCGAATTGCACTGGCACCGCACTCAAGCAGGATGAGCCCCTTCTGGTAAGCCTTCTTGATGATCTCCTTCCGCCTGTCAGGGTCGACGGTCTTGGTCTTTTTGTCCTTTACGATTTCGATACCTATCATCAGCCCCTTTCCCCGCACGTCGCCAATGATTTCGTAATGCTCCTGCATCTCTCTGAGCCGGTCGAGTATCCATCGGCCCACCTGGGCGGCACTGTCGATGAGCCCGCCGGTGAGGAGGTCGATGGTTTCGAGGCTCGCCACACAGGAGAGTGGGTTTCCTCCGAAGGTCGTCCCGTGGGCACCTGGCTCCCAAGCCAAAACGTCCTCCCTGGCGAGCATGATGCCGATGGGCAATCCAGAGGCGATCCCCTTGGCCAGACAGATGATATCCGGCTCGACCTCCCAGTGCTCCACCGCGAAGAACCGGCCGGTTCGGCCCGCCCCTGTCTGTATCTCATCCGCGATAAGAAGGATCCCGAACTCCCGGGTGAGCTCTCTCAAAGCGGGCAGAAATTCCGGTGGTGGGACGATATAGCCCCCTTCCCCCTGGATGGGTTCCACGATTATGGCGGCGACGTCCTCCGGGGAGATTACCTTTTGGAAGAGTACCTCCCTGATGTACGTGAGGCAGTAAAGCCCGCATTCTTCGCGGGCCAGATGAAAGGGACACCGGTAACAGTACGGAAAATGAGCGAAGTAGACCTCCGGGAGAAGAGGGCCCATGTGCTTTCTGTGGGTGACCTTGCTCGCACTGACCGACATGGCTCCGAGGGTCCTTCCGTGAAAAGATCCTGTGAAGGAGATTATCGCCCCTCTTTTGGTCTTGTACCTTGCTACCTTTAGGGCCGCCTCGATCGATTCGGTCCCCGAGTTTCCCAGAAAAACCCTCATGGGAGTCTCTCCGGGGGCCAGTGCCGTGATCTTCTCTGCAAGGCGGACCTCGGCATCAAAGAAGAGCAGAGGACCCACGTGGAGGAACCTGCCGAGCTGGTCTTGCACCGCCTTGACCACCCTGGGATGGCAGGACCCGGTGCTGAGCACGGCTATGCCTCCCATGAAATCGAGAAAGCGGTTTCCGTCCACATCTTCGATAAAGGCCCCCTCCGCCTTTTCTGCAACGAATTCGAGGGTGAAGGGTCCCTGGGGGTAGCGGTACTTCTTGTTCCGCTCCAATAGGTCCCTGGCACGGGGGCCGGGAAGTTCGGTGGCGATAAGGGGTTTTTTCTCCATGCTCGTTCCTTTCTTTATGATTTCTATAAGAGACCGATCCTTTGAATCTATCCTCGCCTCTGGGCTCCGCTGAAAAGAGGGCAGTTAGTCGCACTGAAAAATGGCCCTTCCCCTCTCTGATCCCTGCTTCCAAACCCGGCCGGTCGCCGAAGATCTTCAGGACCCGGCACAGGCTGCGGGCTCTGAAGATTCCATAATAGTCTCTTCCAGCAGGGTCCGGCAAGACCTGCTCTCGAACCATCGCATCAACTCCATGCTATGCTGGAGATAGAGCAGGTACCTTTGAGGATCGCCCCGCTTTGCATAAAAGTCGCCCAGCACCCAGCGCAGAATATAGGCGTTGCTCGCCCCAATCATGGAGGGCAGGTACCTGATTTCTGCCTCATCGAGTGGCCGTAGCAATTCCCCTTCCTGAAGAGCCTTCTGGTAGCTGCTCAGAAAGATCGTTATCTTGTCCAGTCGAAGCCCCCCCTCACTTTCTCGTCCCCATTCGGAACAGAAGTACGTTATGCCCAGGGCTACATCAAAGCACCTGGCATCGATTTTTGACCAGTCGAAATCGAAAAGGCCGGTTGCCTTTTCTTCCTGGAATTTGAGGTTTCCAGGGTGATAGTCGCAGTGGATCGGCAGTTGGACCATTCTTTCGTATTCTCTCCCTTCGATAGAGGCTCGGATTCGCCTGACCGCATTGAGCATGTAGTCGAAGTTGGCCAGAAAACAGGCATCAAAAACGGTAGTTCCCGCCATGTCGGCCCAGTTTCTCAGGCAATGTCCCAACTGATGCAACAGATCTATGATCCTGGCCTCCTTTCGTCTTCCTGAGGGGGTCAGGTCGGAAACCGTGTCATGATACCTGGCGAGAAGGGCCGCTGCGCTTTCGATCTCCTTCCTTTTGCAAGCTGGGTTATCCCAGGTGTATCTGTCCTCCCCCGGCAGGAAATCGAAAAGGGCGAAAAGCAGGGGCTCTCCACCGCTTTGCTCCTCGACAAATCTCCGGACATAACTTCTCCCTTCCCTGGTGTAGACAAGCCCCGCGACGGCCCTGAAGTTCTTGCTCATTAAGTGTTCGATTATTGAGTGTTCAAACCTGACTTCCTTTTCTTCTATATCTTCCCTGTATCTCCGGAGAAAATACCGGCAGTCTCTGCCGTTCTTTCCTGTTATGATCTCATAACTCGTGTTGACGTATCCACGGGCAGACCTTCTGGCTTCGATCAGTTCCCCTATGTCGTAGTTTTCCGAGATGAGAGATCTCAAGTATTCGGTTTCCCCGGTCTCTTTCAAGGTCGCCTCTCTGTCTCGATGGAAAGGGAGGGGTTACGAGCCGATAGCTATTCCTCGCCGGTCCCCCCTGGGTTGGTTTGGCTGACCTACCCTCTAAGCACCGGGCAGTAAAAGGAGGAATGCATTAGCATCGCACAACTGCCGTGGACGGGTCAAGGCCTTTGGGGCAATGCAGGAATCGAGGGGCAAACACTAAAGATTCTTGAGCCGACCAACTGCTTTGATGGTCCAGGCGGCTGTGGAACTAGCCTCTTGTAGCGAGGAGGCCCTTTATGATCTGTACAGCCTCCACGGCCGACTTCCCATATCCGTCCGCACCGATCTGGTCGGCCCACTCCTTGCTGACCGGTCCGCCTCCCACGATCACCAGGTACCTGTCCCTCAGGTTCATCTCCTTGAGGGTTTCTATGACCTCACGCTGGGCCGGCATGCTCGTGGTCATTAGGGATGAGAGGGCGATAACGTCGGCCTTCACCTTCTTGGCCTCCTCGATAAAGCCCAATGAGGGGATGTCCACTCCCATGTCCACCACCGAGAACCCGCGGGTCTCCAAGACGGTGGCCACGATGTTCTTGCCGATATTGTGTACGTCTCCCTTTACCGTCCCGAGAAGAACCGTGCCGATTTTGGCGAGCTCCTTGTTCTGGGCCTCCATCTCGGGCCGGAGGATTTCCATGGCCGCATTGAACGCATCCGCTGCCATCAGGAGTTCCGGCAGATAGACCTCGCCCCGTTCAAAACGGTCTCCCACCACCCCCATTCCCCCGGAAAGTCCCTGCTCCACCGCATCCAATGGATCTATCCCCTCCCTGAGGGCCTCCCTGGCGTTCTGCCGGCACGCCTCGGGGTCTCCATCCACAACGCCCCTGGCCAGATTCTCCATGATCTCTTGCTTTTCCATAGACTTCTTCCTCCTTCAGAGGTGCCTTCCCCTTACCCTTACCGCCCAAAGGGGATTCCCATCTTGGCCAACTCCTCCTTGGTCTCGCCGTAAAGTCTCACGTATTCCTCCAGGGGAGCTTTTGTCCCCATGTCGTAACACTCCTGGTAACGCTTTCCCGGAGGTGCATTTTCGATATCTTTCTCGTACTTTTCCAGGAGCCGGTCGACCAGTTCGTTCGCCCTCTCGGGCTCCATGCCCGTTGCCGCATAGGCCGTCTCCACGTTGAAAAGGGCTTCCAGGGGGGTGACCCCGTCCTCGATGACCGCCCTTGCAGGATGGACGGTTTGGACCCCTCCGTATCCGGAGGTCACGCAGCAGAGATTGACCGCGGCCGTTTCGTAGAAGTACATTCGGGTGCACGGCCCTGCTGCGGAATAGCCCAGGCCGATGGCAGGAAACCTGGTATTCCGGCTGGTGGCCCGTCCGACTACCGAGAAGACCCACAGGCAGCCCCGGGTGGTTGAACAGCCATGATTGAAATGGATCGGTCCGGTGAGGTGATAGACGGCCCGGAAGAGGAGTATCCCGACCAGGTAGTAAGCCGCCATCAAGAGGGCCGTTCCGGCAGGCCCTCCGCCATAGCCTCCGAGTATGGGGAGGGCCGCGGATCCCACGTTCCCCCCGGTGATGAGAACGAAGGCCAGCCGGTTCAGAGTCTCGAAGTTGACCTTCATCTCGGCGATCACATCTATAAGCCAACCGTCCGAAGGCCGAAGGCCGAAGGTGGGGTGGGTGCCGGCGATGGTCGCCACGGCCGTGGTCGCAGAGGATATGAGATTGAGAATGGGAAGGCCGGGCCTGCCGCACCGCCAGAGCGCCCTGCGTCCGGCCTGGACGGAGTTGATCGTTGCATGAATCTCCAGGGGGGACCCTCCGATGACCGGCATCCCCCTGACCCGGTTGAGGGCCGGGATGCTGATGGAATTGGCCTCTGGAATCCTGCCGTACCCCTCCACCTCGGCCGTGGCGATATCCTCTGAGGAGGCGACAATGCCCGTTCCCACGTGGCACCAGGGAGGGCGGCTGTCTCCAGGCTTCCGGGATACGAAGAGGCGGCGCTCGCTTCCCTCGCCGAAGGTCCGGCCCTCTGGCAGGCCCTCGAGCGCTTCTTTGATCTCCTCCCGGTCCATGGAAATGATACGGTTCGTCCCGTCGCAGTAAACGCCTGTGGCGGCCAGGAGTTCGATAGCCGCCTCAAACAGGCGGTCTGCAAGGTTGTCGTCCCACGGCAGGGGGCTTGTGGGGTCGTATTTGATATCGAAGTCATCCAGAAGCCTTCTGATGCTCGGGATGAGGGTCTTCATATAGAAATCGTGTTCAGAGACGATAGGGCCGGTAACGGCCCGCTCCATGAAGTCGAGGAAATCCGGCATGATTCCATCTCCTCCTCCAAGCAGGAGCCCTCTCCGGAGAGGCCTTCCCGCCGGTGTACTGATGATAGAGACCACAGGCACCTGAAAATTTCAAGATAATAATTCTCATACAAGACATAGCCGCCCGTTATGTTGGGGGCCCGGGTGCGTGATCGAGGCCGAGGGTCGCGGAAGGCCGCACGGGGGAGGCGGGCGGAGGGCCGGACCTCTCCTCCCAGGACCCGGGATCGCTCCCAGGTGTAGGAGCGAGGCAAGCGTCCTGCACATTCAGTCGAACTGGTCCTGGCCAAAGGAGAAACGGGTCCCCATCCCGCGCTTTTCCGCTTCGTGGTATACGAAGTGGGCACACCCGACATCGTGGGAGCCAAGGCCGATCAAACAGGCCACGAGAATCTGCTCGTTATTATCGCGCCCCGTCTTCTTTCCGGCTACGACTTCTCCGACTTCCCCGTAGAGTCGATCCTCTGTGAATCTGCCCTCTTCGACCAGAACCGAAAGCTCACCCCTGTGTCTGTTCTGGGCCCAGCTGTCCACCAGGACCTTGTCGGCATCGAAGATAATCCTGGGATCGAGTTCCGGATACGAGCCGACAGAGGCAATAAAGGCACCAGGGGATACCCATTCCCTCCTCACGAGGATTTCATGGGCCACGGTAGCGGTCACGATGATATCGGCCCCATCGACGGCCTGCTGCGCGTTTTCTGCGAGTCGGATCCTGAGGCCGAGCTCCTTACCCATCTCAAGAGCGAATCTTTCCGAGGCTTCCCGCCTGATATCGATTACCCTGACCTCTTCCAGGTTGAATGCGACCGAGAGGGCGCGGACCTGCATTCTCCCCTGAGTCCCCGCCCCGATAATCGCGGCTGTTGTTGCCTCCTTGCGGGCCAGGTATTTTGCGGCTACGCCGGTCGCAGCCCCTGTCCTCAGGTTCGTGATGTGGCTCCCCTCCATGACCGACAGGAGCCGTCCTGTCTCGCAGTCTATCAGCAGAACCGTGGCCATCACGTATGGAAGGCCTCTTGCCGGGTTGCGCTTCCACCCTCCGGCCCACTTGAGTCCGGCCGCGTCGAAGGGACCAACATAGGCCGGCATTGCATTCATGAAGGCATCATAGGGAGGCCACCCACCGGTCTCTCCCAGATCGAGGCCGAGTTTGGCGGGCATGACGACTTTTCCCTCCCCGTGGGCCCTGAAGACCTGTTCGACGATGTCGAGGCATCTGGTCATGTCGATACAGGCCTTTACGTCTTCCTTCGAGAGTAACAGGGTCTCTTGGTTCACCGGTTCATCCTCCTTTGTACTCTGCTTGGTTTACAGCCGAAAATGAGGAACATCGCGGTTCCTGATCCTCTCCAGTTCCTCTCACACGAGGTGGCAGGCAACCCAGTGCCCCTTTGACAGTTCCCTGGGAAGAGGCGTTTCGGACCGGCAGATAGGGGCCGAGTCCGGACAACGGGGCTCGAAGCGGCAGCCCGGAGGCAGATCGACGGGTTTTGATACCTCTCCCTTTATGTTGGGGACCTCCCTCTTGATCGAAGGATCCGGGACCGGAACCGCGGAGATCAAGGCCCTGGAATAGGGATGGAGGGGGTTCTGGATAAGGTCGGCGGTCATTCCGAGCTCCATGATCTTGCCCAGGTACATGATCATGAGCCGTTCGGAGATATTGGAAAGGATCGACAGGTCGTGGGACACGTAGATACAGGTGAAGTTCATCCTCTTTGAGAGGTCCCTGATGAGATCGAGGATCCCTGCCCGGATCGAAACATCCAACATGGAGAGGGGTTCATCGGCGATGACGAGTTCCGGGTTCAAGACCAGGGCCTGGGCAATGCCGACCCGCTGTCTTTCTCCTCCGCTCATCTGGTGGGGATAACGGTCCCTGTACTCCTCGGGTTTCAGCCCCACGAGCTCGAGTGTCTCGGTGACTCTTGCATTGACCTCTGCCTTGCTCAGGACCGTCAATGCCCGGAGGGGCTCTGCCACCAGGTCGAAGGTCGTGAACCTGGGGTTGAGCGATTCGTAAGGATCCTGGAATATGATCTGGGCCTGGCGCCGAAATTCCCTTAGGTCGGCCTTGGTCATGTGAGAGATGTCCCGGTCCTTGTAACGGATGACGCCCCCCGTGGGCTCGTAGAGTCTGGCGATGAGCATGCAGGTGGTCGACTTGCCGCAGCCGCTTTCTCCCGCTATTCCGAGAATCTCCCCCGCCTCGACCCGAAAACTGACGCCGTCGACGGCCTTTATCAGCTTGATCCGTTTGGCACTCAGGATCCTGGCCAGGATACCGGGGTTTAGGGTGAAGTACTTGCTCAGTTGATCGATTTCGAGGATTGCCATGTATTCTTGTCTCCAGCCAACTCGCGGAGCATCTCCACTTCATCTGTGCGGATACAAGCGGCAAAGTGGCCCCTTTCCACTTCCCTCACCTCGGGTCTCTTCTGTCCACATTCCGGGATCGAAAAGGGACAGCGGGGCTCAAATACGCATCCTGGTATCTCTCCGATCAGATTGGGCGGGGAGCCCGGGATGGATATCAGGTTCTGCTCCATGGCACGGATGTTGGGAAAGGCGTTCTTCAAACCCAGGGTGTATGGATGGAAGGGGCGGCTGAAGAGTTCCAGAACCTCTGCGCATTCCATCAGCCTTCCCGCGTACATCACTCCCACCCGGTCGCTCATCTGCGCTATCACCGATATGTCGTGGGTGATGAGGAGGATCGATGCCTTGATCTCGTTTCTTATCTCAGCGAGCCTCCGGAGTATTCGTTCCTGGACGAGTACGTCCAGCCCCGTGGTCGGTTCGTCCATGATGATCAGGCCGGGACTCAAGGCGAGGGCCATGGCGATCATGGCCCTTTGGCGCATTCCACCGCTGAATTCATGGGGAAAGCTCTTCAGCAGTCTTCTTTCCAGGCCTACTATATCGAAGAGTCTCTCCACTCTCTCCAGGGTTTCCCTCCGGTCAGCGCTGGCCCCGTTGTCGGAGTGGGCCTCTATGGCTTCTGCAATCTGATCGCCCACCCGATAGACCGGGTCGAGGCAGTTCATGGCACTCTGCGGGACCAGGGAGATCTGTTTCCAGAGGATTCTTTCCCTGAACTCCCTGTCGGGAGTGGAGAGAAGATCGGTTCCCTTGTAGGCCAGCTTCTCGGCAGACCTGAAGGAGTTCGACGGAAGCAGGCGCATTATGGTCTTGACCAGGGTCGACTTTCCGCAGCCCGATTCGCCCACCAGGCCGAAGACCTCCCTCTCCCGGATAGACAGCGACACCCTGTCGACCGCCTTTACGGTTCCACGGCTGGTATGATACTGGGTCCTTAGATCCTCTACCTCCAGAAGCAAATCAGCGCTCCTTCAGACGGGGATTGGCCACCTCCTCGTAGGCTCGGCTGACAAAGACCAGCGCACTGACCAGCAGAATGATACAGACGGAGGGGGATACGAACCACCACCACGCAGACCTTGTCTTGCCGGAGATCCACAGATCGTAAAGCATCCCGCCCCAGCTCAACTCGTTCGGGTCGCCGAAGCCCAGGAAGCTCGCTCCCGCTTCGGCCAGAATCGACCATGCGATGTTGAAGGCCGTATAAAGAAGGAGAAGGGGGAGGATGTTCGGCACGATGTGGCGGAAGATGATTCTCAGATCGGTGCAGCCCCTGGCCTTGGCAACCTGGATGAACTGCCGCTGCTTGAGGGACAGGACCTGTGCCCTCACCACCCGTGCCGAGGTGCGCCATACGATGCAGACGATGGCGATGATGACAAACCAGATGTTTCTCCCGAACAGGGAGATCAGAACGATGATAAAGGGCAGAAAGGGCATGCCGTATATGATATCGGTGAATCGCATGAGAAGCTCGTCCGGTGTCCCCCCGTAGTACCCTGAAAAGAGGCCGATGCCGGCTCCGATGACGATCGATATCAGTCCGGAGACCAGGCCGATCATCACGGTTGTCCGAGCCCCGTAGACGATCTGGCTGAGCACATCCCTCCCCATGAGAGTCGTACCCAGGGGATACCTGAGCGAAGGCGGCTTCATCGTGGCGATCTTTCCACTGGCGTCATAGAGGTACTCCCACGGATCATGGGGGGCGATCAAGGGAGCAAAACACGCAACGAGAAAGAAGAACAGTATAGTCATGGACCCGAAGGATCCGAGTCTGTGGACCCTGATGATCCTGTACTGTTCGAGAAGAAACTCACCGATACTCCTGAGACTCTTCAACACCATCCGGGCTCACCATCCGAGAGGGGCTTGAAGCCGCCCCCTCCTTGTCATTCAACCATGTCTCTGACCTGTTCAGGGCTCATTCCTTCGATCCCCAGTTCCTTTACGGTTATACCCTCTTTGAAATAGTCGACCCCCTCTATGACCGACGCGATCTGTATGACGGCATCGATCGTCTGGGTGGGGCTCGACCACATGTGCCCCATGGATGACCACGGGACGAGCCCGAAGGGAATATCCTCCGTCACGTAGCGGTCATTCATCGAGGATGGTGCCGACATGGTGGGGTTGGCGTGGATGGGACTCTTTCTGAGCAACTGGGAAAGGGTCTCTCCCTCCACCCCGTACTTCTTGTAGAACCTTGTGAAGCTTTCCTTTATGGGGCTCTTGCCGACCCCGAGAAGATCGAGCAAGGCCATTCTCTCAGCGTCCACACTCAGCATGACCTTGGCGACCGATTCCGTTGCACCGTCGCCGTAGAGGTTCCAGCCTTTGCCGAGAGTCGACTCGATTCTGCCGGTATTCAGAAGGGTCATGGGAGGATGAACCACTGGGTTGAGATTGTTCAGGCTCGTAAACAAGATGTTCTCGCCGGCAACTATCTCGGGGAAGGCCCGGGACATCTTCTCGACAAATTCCCCTGTACGTCTGGCAGGGAGTGCGGCTGCCGGGAGTTGGTTCTTCACGGCGAATACCTCGACACTGCCCGGGCTGCGGAACCTGGTAGCATAGACGAGGCTCTGGGTTTCAACGGGTGTGACATCGGTCTTCACATCCATCTGGGCCATCCAGTTCCTGAACCTGAGTGCCCCGAAATTGGACACGAAGACGATGAACTGCCCGTCCTCGAAAAAAGGGGCCAAGGCCCTTGAGAATGGTTCATGGGCGTTTGCAGGCGCTGCGATAAGGATGATGTCAACTCCTCTGACTGCTTTTTCGAGGTCGGTAGTTACCATATCCAATCTGGCAAAGCCCTTGCTCGATTCACCTGTTATCTCGATCCCCCCCTTTTCTCGAATCGCCTCTATGTTCGCTTTGAACTGGGGCAGGTCGGCCAGGTTGACACGGAACCCTTTCAGCGAGATATCGGCTGCAAAGGCATGCCCTGAATTGCCCGATCCCAGCACCGCAAACCTCAGGTCTTGTTCTCCCATCTCGGTCCTCCTTCCGTGGCGGCGGTTTGAACAGAGGCTCGGCCTGTTGAACCTCTGATCAGCTGATCTTCAGATATCCTCTACGGTACTTCTCCACCTTCTCCGAATCGACATGGACTCCCAATCCCGGGCTATCGGGAGGTACGGCCGTCGCGTCCTTTACGTGGGCCGAAAAATCGGTGATATCGTCAGCCATGCGTAGTGTCGACATGTAGCAGTGCCCGCAGTCGAGGAGATTCGGCATTGCGGCCCCCAGATGTAAGGCTGCCGCCTGGGAGATTCCAAATTCCAGCATGCTGTTCACGAGGCACCTTATCCCTGAAACTTCCGCAAGAAGAGCGATCTTTCTGGCCTGGGAAATCCCCCCGTTCTTGGAAACCTTGACGCTGAAAATATCGACGGCCTCCTGCTCGATGAGTTCCACGGCATCGGAAGGGGTGACCAGACTCTCATCCGCGGATACGGCAAATCCTGACCTCTCCCGGATTCTTCCGAGTCCCTTCAGATCCCTCCGAGCCACGGGCTGCTCGATGAAGTCGAGTCTGTAACCTCCTAAGGCGGATGCGAATTCCAGGGCCTCTTCCACCCTCCATCCCTGATTCACGTCGACCATGAGATGGATCTCCGACCCGAAGCGCTCTCTTACGGCCCTTATCCTCTCGACTTCCTCAGGTATGGGAAGGGCTCCCATCTTGAGCATGAAGGTTCTGTATCCCTCATTCAACTTCTCCTCTATCTGCTCGGTGTCCTCCTGGGGGCTTCCGCTTCCCAGAGGCCACAGGACTTCTATCCTCGATCTGAAGGATCCGCCTAGCAGCGTGTAGACAGGCACATCGAGTTGCTTTCCCAGGATATCGTAAAGGGCCGTGTCCAGGGCGCCCTTGGCCATGGGGTTGCCGTGTATGGCTCCCTCCATCTTCTTCCAGAGGAACGAGATCCTTGTCGGGTCCTCGTTGAGAAGAGCCGGCCCCAGGCAGTCCCGTATGACGGCCATCACCCCACCGGCCGACTCGTCGGTGAAAGGAGGCAGGGGATCGGCCTCACCGAAGCCGATGATACCCTGATCCGTGTGGACAAGGGCTATTACGGCCTGAGCCTCTCTGACCGTCCCGTAGACCTTGGACAACCTGTACGGCTTGGCCAGGGGGATGGAGACATGGGAAAGCTCTATCATGGTTATCTTCATGGGAATCGGTTCCTCCACCGCGGGCGCACGCTCCGATGAAAGGTTCTGTTCCCCGGTCCTGGCCCCTCATGCAGCCGGACCGCCTCACGGCACGGATTCCTTGCCAAGAGAGATCCTCGGATCGAGGTAGCAGTAAGCGATATCCGCGGCCAGATTCAAGATGATCACCAATGCGGCTAGGCTGAGAAAAGTCGCCTGGGCAACGGGGTAATCATGGGCCGAAGCAGCCTCCACCATGAGCCGGCCCATGCCGGGCCAGGAAAAGACCTGTTCCACGATGACCTGGCCTCCGATGGCGAAGCCGATCATGATCGAGGATACCGTGACCACAGCGAGCAGAGCGTTGCGGGCGGCATGTTTGATCATCACCACGTGGGGCGCGAGCCCTTTTGCCTTGGCTAGTTCTATGAAATCGCTTCCCAGGACCTCCAGCATGCTGTCTCTCATGATCAGCATGGGTGTCGCCAGGTAGAAGAGGGCGACCGTCACGGTCGGGAGAACCAGATGGTGGAGAAAGTCTCGGGATAGGAACTGGGCAACCAGGCTCTCCGGATGGAAGCCCGGGGTGTGCATGCCTCCTGTGGGGAAGAGATCAAGACGGTAGCTGAGCACCATGAGCAGGACCAGCCCCGTGATGAAAGGCGGGGCCGACTGGAAGATCAAGGCACCCACGGTGGCCCCCACGTCCAGGGGGCTGTTTCTCTTCCACGCCATGATCATCCCGAGCCCCGGTCCCACGACGAGGGTGAAACACATCCCCGCCCCCATGAGGAACACCGTATTCCAGAACCTGTACCAGAGAATGTCTGTCACCTTGTATGATGACGTAAAGGATCTCCCCCAGTTCAGAAGAGTCAGGTTCTTGAGATAGAGGACATACTGAACGTAGAGGGGCTTGTCGAGTCCGAAGGCCTGTTTCAACCTCTTCTGTGCCGATTCGTCCAGGGCCGGGCTGATCACCTGGGCGGTCGGATCCCCCGGCAACATCCTGAATATGAGAAAGAGGATCGAGGCTACCACGAAGATCGTGACGAACGTGTAAGCGATCCTCTGGATGATATACTCCCGCATCGCTCTTCTTCACCCCTGGCGGGGGCTGCAGGGATATCCCCGCCGCCCCGGTTTTCTCGGAGATCATGCGCCTCTTCCAGGCGGGTAGTGGAGCTTGCCGTGCTTGTCCCAGCCATAGCCGGCTTTCCTCAGAATCCGCCTGGCCATCTCGATGTCCCTGGGGAAAGGTTTTACAGAGGGATTGTGCCAGAACTCGTTCGCCGGCGCGATCACCGACCCTCCGGGGTCTCCTTGTCCGTCGAGTATGACGTCCTTTATTATCCCCTTGGGCAAGACATGGGCTATTGCCCTGCGAAAGGCCGGATCATCGAAGGGCGGCCTCCTGGTGTGATATGAGAGATCGTAGAAACCGTGGCTCGGGTAGCCTCTGCCCGCCACGTTCGGCAGCTTGTTCAAATCCTGCATGAGGCTCGGCTTCAAGATGTAGCGGGTCCGGTCACACTCCCCCTTCTCGATGGCGGCCGCCATAGAGTCGTGGCTGCCATAGACGATCCTGATTATGCCGGCGCACTTCGGAGGGTGGAAGTGCTCCTTGAAGGCGGAGACCTTCAACTCGGCTCCCCTCTGCCAGTAATCGAACCGGAAGGGCCCGCTGCCGACGGGTTTCTCGTTAGGGTACTTGAGCGGATCTTCCACGTCGACCTTTTCGGGAATATCCTTCCAGATGTGCTTGGGAAGGATAAAGATGCTGCCGAACAGGTTCGGGATGAGCGGCGCATAGGGAGAGGTCAGTTCGAATCGGAGGGAATACCTGCCGGTGATCTCGATGGCCTTGATCTTTTTCAGGGATTCCAGGAAGAAGGGAGCCTTCCATGTCTTGTAGTAGTCGAAAGTGAACTTGATATCTTCTGCCGTCACTTCTTGGCCGTCATGGAATCTCATCCCTTGCCTGAGGGTCATATCGATTACGGTAGGACTCACGACGCTCAACGATTTTGCTGCCCAGGGCTCGGCCACACCTTTTGGGGAGATCCGGAAGAGCCGGTCGTAGATCATCCTCAGCTCCTTGAATTCGTTGGCGTCCTTGACCGCGATGGGATTCAGGTTCTTCAGCGCGACGGTAGCCCCGGTTCTCACATAGCCGTCCCCCTGGACGACCTCCATTTCCACGTCGGTCCAGAAGCTACCTATCCCCTCACCCATCTGGGGGACCAGGTTTCTGAGCCTGTCCGTCCGGTATGCATTGGTCATATAGGGGTTTACCAGAACATTTTCCGGTTGGTCCTGGTGGATGATCTCTTGGGCCTTATAGACGATCTCCTGTCTCCTCTCACGGTCCATCTCGCTCTGCTGCTCCTCCGCGAGCCTGTCGAGTTCGGGATTGTTGTAGCCCGCCCAGTTGTAGCCGCCCTTTTTGTACTGCGAAGAGTGATGAGCCTTATAGATAAACACATTGGGGTCGATTCGTATGGATGATCCCGTAAAGCGGACCAGCCACATGTCATAGTCGTGTTCCATTATCACCTTTTGGACGTTCTGATTATAATCGATGGGATAGGGCTCGGCGTCCCAGCCGAGGTGCCTGGAGAAGGCCTCGCAGATCGCCCTGGCCATCTCCGGTCTCACGGGATCGAAGGTGGCCGTTGTGGTCATGAGCTTCGACCTTTCGACCTTCTTGCCGAGTTTTGCAGCGGCCATTGAGAAATCCGCTCCCCCCAGAGCGGCGATCCCCACGGCGGCGCCGGTCATTCTTAGAAAGTCCCGTCTCTTAATGCCTTTTTCATCTCCCATCTTTCACACCTCCTTTGCTGAGCGTTATGAAAGCAACAGGCAACACCGAGATACAGGGTGCAACCTCCCGTCTGTGGAAGATACCATCCCTCCTTTCCTCTGGAGTGAACAAAAGGGTGGCCCCTTTACCGGCAGAGATAATCCGCCCAGGAGTCTTTCAACCTGACACCGATCCCTGGTTCTTCTGGAACATCGACATACCCGTTTTCGTCTATCCTTATCGGATCGTCCAAAATCGCGTCTCTGATCTCGGGCGTGATGTAAGGCGGGTGATAGGGGTATTCTACATAAGGGGAATCGATCAGGCTGCACGCATGGAGGGTCGCCGCCAAGGCCAGCCCTGTGCCGAAGAAATGCGGTATGCAGCGCCTCCCGTAGATCTCGGCGAGAAAGGCTATCTTCCTGACTTCCGAGATACCTCCGGCGAACTGGACATCGGGTTGTACGATATCGAGCGCGCCGCTGGCGAGTAGATTCCTATAGGCAGGCCACCCGAACATGGCTCCTCCCCCTGCGATCTCGATATCGACGGCATCACAGAGTCTCGCACTCAACGCGGGGTTGTTGGAGTGGGGCAGCGGCTCTTCCAGCCACCTCACCTCGTATTTTTCGAGCCCCCTTGCCAGCTCGAGGGCCGAGGCGAAATCGTATCCCCTCGGGAGCCATGCCTGCATGACATCGATCATGATCTCGATCGTATCACCGAGCTCAGCTCTTATGGCCTCCACGACATCCAGGATACTCTTCGGGTCGTCGTAACGTGCACCTATGTGGAGTTTTATCGCCTTGAATCCTTCCTCGTGGATCCTCTTGACGAAGTCGACCCACTGGTCTGTGCTGAACAGCGGATAGGGCTCGAGAACCGATGCATAGGCCTTGACCTTGTTTCTCTTTCCGCCCAGAAGCCTGTAGACGGGCAACTGCGCCCTTTTCCCCACGATATCCCAGAGTGCAAGTTCGATACAGCTCGGTCGTGGTGATGATTCGATTCCAAACGGCATGACGCGGAAATGGGTGACGAATTCCTCGATGGAACAGGGATCGCGGATCTCTTCCAGGAGAAAGGGTTTTACGGATTCCTCGAGATATCTCTGCCAGTTCGGAATAAGTCGGTAGAACCAACTGCTCCCGATTCCGGTGATGCCCTCGTCCGTGAGGACCTCGACGAGATACTCTTGAAATGATCTCATAGGGGTCGTGGAATGGGCGGCCTGGAATTCTTGTGAGAAGGGCAGTTCGATGACATGACATCTTATGTCAACGATCCTCATTTGGGAGCCTCCAGGGCAAGCATGATGTGAGGGCTATGGTACCAGACCCGCGGATTTTGTCAAGATGCGAACAAGGAGGAGGGGGTGTTTTCTCCATCGGCGATCTTGACAGGGGTCCGCGTATGTGGGAGAACTCGTTGCTGTCCGGTGCGGTCTCTCCGGATCAGACTTTGACTCCCGCCGAATAAGGAGGAAACCAGGGCAATGGGCAAGTACGGGCTTTTTGACATTATCGGTCCCATCATGATCGGGCCATCGAGTTCTCACACTGCCGGAGCCGTACGGATCGGGCTTATGGCCGGCCAGATGACAGGATACGATCCTCGGGATGTACGCCTCCAGTTTCACGGTTCTCTGGCCGAGGTGTACCATACTCATCTGACGGATGCAGGGATCTTGGGAGGGCTCATGGGGTTTCAGGTGGACGACGAGAGGATCCCCAAGGCCTTTGAGATCGCCGAGGCCAAGGGCATCACCGTGGAGTGCGAGAGGGTTACGATTCCAGGTGCACATCCGAGCACGGTCGTTGTCATCCAAAAGGGTCGGGACGGTTCATCGAGCAAGGTGCGGGCCAAGACCATCGGTGGAGGGAACATCGTCATCGAGGAAGTCAACGGATTCTCCGTGGAGATGACCGGAGACCACCATGAGATCCTCTGCCTGGAAGAGGAGACCGAGAAGGCCTCTGTCCTCCTTGGACCCGGGTGGCAGTGTGTCTTGAGAGAAGAGGGGGATTGTGCCCAGTTTCGTTCGGACACCGTCTCTGAAGAAGAGGCCAGCCGAGCGGTCGCCTCCCTCCGTGGTGGAGGTCGAGAGGTCTTCTATTTCAGACCCGTCATCGAGGGCAAGGGGTTTGGACTGGAATTCTTCGGCAAGATCGAGGATCTGGTGGGGAAGGCGGCTGAAGAGGGGATTTCCGTGGGTAAGGCCGTGATCGAGTATGAGAAGAACAATACCGGCCAGGGAGAAGAGGCCGTGAGGGGTCGGATGGAGCGGTGCCTGCGCGTAATGAGGGAGGCCGGTTACGCCGGGGTTTCTCAGGTTCCCAAGACCGTGGCAGGGCTGGTTCGTGGAAGCGGCAAGGCCCTCGACGAGGCGAGGACGGAGGGCAGGACGCTATCGGGATCCACCCTGGTTCGGGCATCTGCATTGGCACTGGCGTCGGCGGAGGTGAACGCGGCTCTGGGTCGCGTGGTGGCCTGCCCCACGGCGGGCTCCTGCGGAATCCTCGGAGGAACGGTGGTGGCCATGGGAGAGGACAGGAAAATTTCCGATTCCAGGCTCGTGGAGGCTCTCTTCGCTGCGGCGGGAATGGGGTTGATTATTGCGGAAAATTCGACGATCTCCGGTGCGGTGGGAGGATGCCAGGGCGAGTGCGGCGTGGCGTCGGCCATGGCAGCCGCCGCCCTGGTCGAGCTTGCAGATGGAACACCGGATCAGTGCGGTCAGGCCGTGGCCATCGCCCTCAAGAACATCCTGGGGTTGGTCTGTGACCCTGTGGCGGGCCTGACCGAGGTCCCGTGTATCAAGCGAAACGCGGGGGCCGTTGCCAATGCTTTCATAGCGGCCGACATGGCCCTGTCGGGCATCCGAAGCGTGATTCCGCCAGACGAGGTGATAGGCGCCATGAAGGAAGTCGGCGAGCTGATGGATCCGAGGCTCCGAGACACGCTGGGGGCGGGCCTGTCTACGACACCGACGGCCAAGAGGATCGAAGAGCGGGTCTACGGCCGAAAAAGATCCTGAAGAAACCGTCCCTCTTCCTGCCTTGTCCTGGAATCTGTCATTCCGAGTGATTCCTACCTTTCCTTGTTGGACACTCCATTGACGAGGAGGTGATCTTATGCGGGATTTGCCGAATCTTTTGGTCTGCGGGTGCGGAAGCGGTGGGATGGCAATGGCGGCAGACCTTGCCCTCTATGGATGCAGGGTCAGCCTCTACGAGTTTCCGGACTTCAAGGATAACCTGGATCCCATCCGTAGATCGGGCGGGATAATGCTGACGGGCAATACGTACTCCGGCAAGACGGGATTGGCCCGGCTGGAAGTGATCACAGACGAGGCCGAAGAAGCCCTTCGCGATGTGGAGCTGATCATGATCAACGCCCCGGCCATGGCGGTCGATGGAATAGTCGCAGCTCTTTCCCCATACTTCGTCGAGGGTCAGACCGTCGTGGTGACCACGGGGTATTGGGCTTCTCTGAGATCTAGGGAATTGCTCGAGAAGGGTAACCTGTTGGAGAAGATAACCTTCGTGGAAGAGAACATCATGCCCTATCTTAGCAGAAAGGTCGGGCCTGCCGCTGCCCACATCTATAATTTCAAAAGGGACATAAGGGTATCGGCCTGGCCCGCAACGAGAAACCCCGGCGCCTACGAACTTCTCAAGAGAGTCTACCCCCAGTTAATTCTGTCCAAGCACGTGCTGGAGAACAATCTCCACCCGGGCAATCCGGCTGTTCATGCGCAGATCAACATCCCAAAGGCGGAGTTCTTTTTCGAACGGTCAAAGGAGTTCCGATTCTACGGCGAGATATCGATGTGTGCCGGAAAGCTCGCAGACGCCTTCGACCAGGAACGGATAATGGTTGCCCGCGCATTTGGGTGTGAAACGATCACGTACCTCGACTGGATGAGGAGGGCTTACGGTTACGAGGGAGGGAGTCTATACGAGATTTTCGGTAACGTTACGAACCCTCACACACGGCGCTGGACCAACGACGGTGGGAACAGGAGAGTCTTGAGGGAAGATCTCTGCTATTTCTTCGTACCCCTGGAGCAACTCGCCGAGGTCGTCGGGATCGAAGTTCCGGTAACAAAGGCGATCATAGAAATACTTCGGATTTTTGCCGACTTCGATTACAGGGCCCACGGTGTAGGTCTCAAGGATCTGGGCCTGGCGGGTCTCGGTAGGGATCAGATCATCGAGTTTGTCACCCATGGAAAGGCCTGACGAATCGGGTAGGCAGCTCTGCTGGGGGAGGCCTCTCTGCCAGGGGTCGGCCTCTGTCCAGAGGGCCTGGTGAGGCCCGGCTCGGTCTGCCTCCTTGGCCACTTTCCATGGAGGGACGGCCTTTTTGCCTGGCGCTATTCCTTGAAAATCCAGGGTTGAAGGTTTATACTATTTTGGTGATCTTGCAGGGGTATTGAAAGTCATGACAGACGACGAGATCAAGAGCGCCAAGATACCTGACCAGAAGGAACTGGAAAAGGAGCTGAACGAGTATCTGGGTAAGAAGTACGGCGACAGGGTGAAGCTGGTCGTACCCATGCTTTTCCCCAGGACCGACAGGGACCGGACCGGCAGGGACGGAGAGGGGAAGTCCGACAAGGGTCTTGCCCAGATCAAGTTCGACATGAAGCCGGAGGAACTCGAAGCCTATCTGAACGAATACGTCGTAAAACAGGACGAGGCCAAAGAGATTCTTGCGACCAAGATCTGCACCCACTTCAACAGGATCAAGTTTCAAGAGCGTTCCAGGACAGGGGGGAGCAAAGAGGTGGGGCGGATCAAGAACAACATCATCATGATCGGCCCCACAGGGGTGGGTAAGACCTATCTGATCAAACTGATCGCCAACAAGATCGGGGTTCCCTTTGTCAAGGGGGATGCAACCAAGTTCAGCGAGACCGGCTACGTGGGGGGTGACGTAGAGGACCTCATCCGTGATCTCGTCCATGAGGCGGACGGAGATATCAAGCTCGCCGAGTACGGGATAGTCTATCTCGATGAGATCGA
Organism: Deltaproteobacteria bacterium; assembly: GCA_019308905.1. Classification (NCBI taxonomy): domain Bacteria; kingdom Pseudomonadati; phylum Myxococcota; class Myxococcia; species Deltaproteobacteria bacterium. The sequence goes on along the minus strand of JAFDHF010000004.1, from coordinate 96,739 downwards.
CAAGATCGCCTCGTCCAACAATCTGATCGGACCGGACGTCTCTCGAACCGGGGTCCAGCGGGCTCTCCTCAAACCCATGGAGGAGACAGAGGTGGACCTCAGGGTCCCTCATGATCCTGTCTCACAGCTTGAAGCCATTGAGCAGTACCGGAAGACTGGGAAGAGGGGAAAGAAGACGGTCAATACCCGGAATATCCTCTTCATCATGAGCGGAGCCTTCAGCAATTTGGAAGAGAACATCAAGAGGCGGCTCAACAGGGAGGGGATCGGCTTTGGCGCCGAGGTCAGGTCCAAGGACGAGAGGGTGGCCTATCTGAAAGAGGTGAAGGCTGAGGATCTGATCGAGTACGGGTTCGAGTCCGAGTTCATCGGACGGCTGCCGGTCACCGTCGTTTTCGACCGGCTGGAGGTGGACGATCTCTACCAGATTCTGAAGAATCCGAACAACCCGATCATCATCGGCAAGAAACGGGACTTCAAGGCGTACGGAATCGACGTTCTCTTCGAGGACAGGGCCCTCTATCGACTGGCAGAGAAAGCGTATGAGGAGAAGACCGGTGCACGGGGTCTGGTAAGCGCTGTGGAAAAGGTACTTCTCAAGTTCGAGAAGAAGCTGCCTTCCACGGGGATCAGTCGGTTCGTGGTAACACCGGCCATGGTGGATGATCCACAGGGGGAGCTGGAGAAAGTCTTGTCCGGCGGTGAGGACAATGACAGGCTCTACGAGCGGGTTGCAGGCGAGGAAAAGGAAGCCATAAAGGAACTGATCCGGAAACGGCAGAAAGATTTCCTGACGCGCTATGGTGTCGTTTTTGGAGACAACAGGATCGACCTGATCGCCAGTCACGTGATTTCCAGAGCCTTGGACATCCAGACCGTCTATGAGGAGACGGTGAGTATCACCGATCAGATCCACGCTTATGAACGGCGGTTCGCCGAGAGACACAATATCCAGATCGAGTTTGATGAGGGGGCGATCGATAGGATCATCGAGCTCGTCCTGGATGAATCCGTCGATGTTTCGACGATCTGCGACCAGTTCTCCCAGCATTACGAACACGGCCTGAAGCTGATCCGAGACAAGACAGGTATGCAGGAGTTTATACTCACCAGAGAGGCCGTGGATGAACCAGAAGACTTCCTTAACCGGCTGATTCAGAGGACGTACAGGCTTCTGAAGGATTGAGGCCACGCCCGCCTGGTCAAGATATTCAGCACATCGATAATATCTGGGACCTCATCGAAGAAAAAGAGGGTGGCTTATCCACGACATCTGAGTCCCACGTGGTCAGGAGACCGACAGGATGGCTAGACGCGACTACTATGAAGTTCTCGGTGTGAGCCGGAACGCCACGGACGAGGAGATAAAGAAGGCGTACAGAAAGCTTGCTCTCAAGTACCACCCGGACCGCAACAAGGGTAACAAGGAGGCTGAAGAGCGCTTCAAAGAGATCAACGAGGCCTACGCGGTTCTGAGCGACAAGGAAAAGCGCAAGCAGTACGACACATTCGGGGCCGAGGGTTTCCACCAGCGTTTTACTCAGGAGGATATCTTTCGCAACTTCGACTTCGGGGACATCTTTCAGGATCTGGGATTTTCCGACGATATCTTCAGCTCCCTCTTTGGCCGCGGTTTCAGGCGTTCGACTCGGAGAAGCGATTTCGGTGCGGGGGGCACGGGGTTTGAGCAGTTTTTCAGAGGAGGGCCGGCTGGATACGAGAGCCCGGGACCCGCAAAAGGGGCGGACCTGTTGACCGATCTTCAGATCTCCCTGGAGGAGGCGGCCAGGGGGAGTGAAAGGAGGCTCTCCCTGGACGAAGGCGGCCGTCCTCGGGAGATTACCGTGAAGATCCCTCCCGGCATCCGGTCCGGCCAGAAGCTCCGGCTTGCCGGTAAGGGGCAGCCCGGCCCGCCGGGGGGCAGGCCGGGGGATCTCTTCATTCGGGTTCACGTGCTTGACCATCCCCTTTTCAAGAGGGAAGAGGACGACATAACCGTGGACAGGGAGATCCCCTTCTCCCAGGCCGCCCTGGGAACGACCATCGAGGTGCCGACCCTGGATGGGACCCGGAGGCTGAGGGTTCCTGCCGGAACTCAGAGCCATACCCGCCTCCGTCTCAAGGGACAGGGAATACCCCACATGAAGGGTGGAGGAAGGGGCGACCTGTATGTCCGGGTGATCGTCAGGGTTCCAAAGAGCCTGACAAGCAGGCAGAGAAACCTCATAGAGGAACTCGCCCGGGAGGGGTTGTAGGGGGATAGTAGGAAGGGGAGAAAAGAGAAGAAGGGAAGCCCGTGAAGAAGCGAGCCACGGAGGCGAGAGTGTGAGGCCCGGAAGGGCCTTTTTTTTGTGTTTCTCTCGGTTCACGGGTTTTCCCGGTGCTTCGGGTACCTCTTCTGGGAGAGGCATGATCTTTATGGTACAATTGGTGCGAGTTTTTCCACAGGGGCATGCAAAATGGCAAAGAAGAGAATAGGCTTCAGGGAGCTCTCACCAGATGAGTTGCGGTGGCGGTGCGACCCCGGAAGGTTCGGTTTCGAGAGCACCCGGGACGTAGAGGCCTGCCAGGAGATAATCGGCCAGCCGCGGGCGACCGAGGCCATCCGTGTGGGTCTGGAGATCGAGGGCTTTGGATACAACATCTTTGTAACGGGTCTTTCCGGGACGGGGAGGACCACTACCATCAAGAGGCTCCTCCAGGAAGTCGACAGGGAGAGTCGCATTCCCGAGGATCTCTGTTACGTGAACAATTTCAAAGATCCGGACACCCCGAGGATAATCGTGCTGCCAGCGGGCCAGGGGCTGGGCCTCAAAAGGGACATGGATAGCCTCGTAGAAGGTCTCAGAAGGGAAATCCCCCTTGTCTTCGAAAGTGAGGCCTATCAGAAAAGGAGGAAGGAGACAACCGAGAAATGGCAGGAGAAGCAGGCGGATCTGTGGAGCCGTTTTGAGAAGGAGGTCAAGACTTCCGGGTTCTCCGTGGTGCAGTTCAAGCTTGGCTCCTATCTGCAGCCGGGGATTCTGCCGGTCGTGGATGGAAAGCCTACGGATCTGGCAGAGGTGGAGGCGCTCAGAGAAAAGGGCAAACTCGGGGACGGAGAGGTCAAGAAGATAAAGAGGAGGCACAGGAAGCTGACAGAGACCCTTCAAGAAGTCCTCAAGGAGACAAGAAGGTATGGGAGGGAGATCGAAGAGGCGGTCCGTCGCCTCAACCGTGAGACTCTCGGCCCACTGGTGAAGGAGATGGTCTCAGACATCAGGGAGAAGTACGTCCATCCCAAGGTGCAGGCATACCTCGACGGGGTGGAAGAGGCGGTGCTCCAGGATTTCGACCGCTTTCAGGGGGGTGTGGACAAAAAGCCCGATCCTGCCGATCTCTCAGAGTCTCTCTCTCAGGACCCCTTTCTCGAGTTCCGGGTGAACGTCCTGGTGGACAATTCAGAGACCAGAGGAGCCCCCATCGTAGTTGAGAATTTCCCCACATACCGGAACCTGTTCGGTACTCTGGAGAGGGTCGTGGGGCCCTCAGGGGTCTGGAAGACGGACTTCACCAGGATCAAGGCGGGCTCCCTGATTCGGGCCAACGGGGGCTACCTGATCATAAACGCCCACGACGCCCTCATCGAGCCCAGGGTTTGGACCACGCTCAAGAGGACACTCAAGAATCGATCCATTCAGATCCAGACCTATGATCCGATCTACCTCATGGGAGGGACTGCGCTCAAACCGGAGCCGATCGAGCTCAAGTCGAAGATCATCATGATCGGTGACAACCGGCTCTACCACCTGCTCTACGAGTTGGATGAAGATTTCAAGAAGATATTCAAGGTCAAGGCGGACTTCGACTCGGTGATGGACAGGATGGATCAGGCAGTGAATCAGTACGCCTCCTTTGTCTGCAAGATCTGCCGCGAGGAGAACCTCAGGCCCTTCCATAGAACCGGGGTGGCTGCGATTGTTGAGCACGGAGTTCGCCTGGCAGGTAGGCAGGACAAGCTATCCACCCGTTTTCACGTCATTTCGGATGTCATGAGAGAGGCGGATTACTGGGCTGCCAAGGCGGGCAGCGAAACGGTGCGCGAAGAACACGTGGACCTGGCGATCGAGAAGCGGGCCTATCGTGTCAACATGGTGGAGGAGAAGATCCGGGAGATGATCAGAAATGGAACGATCATGGTCGACTCCGAAGGGGAGGTGGTCGGACAGGTCAACGGGTTGGCCATGTACCAGCTTGGCGACCATCGTTTCGGGAAACCCTCCCGGATCACGGCCAAGACCGCCATGGGCCGGGCCGGTATCATCAACATAGAGCGGGAGGCCGACCTCAGCGGGAAGACACACAACAAGGGAGTCCTTATCCTGGCGGGTTATCTCAGGGGCAAATACGCCCAGGACAAGCCCCTCACCATGAGCGCAAGCATATGCTTCGAACAATCCTACACCGGGGTGGACGGAGACAGCGCCTCGTCGACGGAGGTCTATGCACTTCTGTCGAGCCTTTCCGGGCTCCCCCTCAGGCAGGACATAGCCGTTACCGGTTCGGTGAACCAGAGGGGAGAGATCCAGCCCATCGGAGGAGTCAATGAGAAGATCGAGGGTTTCTTTGACGTCTGCCGGATAAGGGGCCTTACAGGGAAGCAGGGAGCGATCATCCCGGACCGGAATGTCAAGGACCTCATGCTTCGGAAGGACGTGGTCGAAGCCGTGAGGGCCGGGCAGTTCCACATCTATCCGGTCAGGTCGATCGATGAGGGCATGGAGATACTGACGGGTGTGGCGGCGGGAGCTCCGGTTCCCAAGGGGGGATACACGCCGGGAAGTGCCAATGACCTTATTGATCGGCGGCTCAGGGACCTGGCGGAAAAGATGAGAGATTTTGGCCGGCCCAGAAAGTCGAAGAACGGAAAGGGAGAAAGGGAGCAAGGAGGCAAGGGTGGCAAGAGAGGCGGAGCGGACAGATGAGACCGGTACACGGGGGAGGCTCACTGGTGCTCATTGACGCCCACGCCCACCTCGATGAAATCGATGACCTGGAGCAGTCGGTTTCCCAGGCCAGGGCGGTCGGGGTTGCGGCCATCGTGGGCGTTGGCATGACGTTGGAATCGAACCGGAGGATTCTTGCCATAGCCCGAAAATATCCGGGCCTGGTCTTTCCTGCCATAGGCTACCATCCCTGGGAAATCCATGATGAAACCGTTGAACAGACCCTTGCCTATATAGAGAGGCACCTGCCCAGCTGCGTAGCCCTGGGGGAAGTGGGCCTCGATTACAAGGCCAGGGTCAAGAAGGCTCTCCAGAAAGAGATCCTCTCCAGGCTTTTAGAGACAGCCCATCGTCAAGGAAAGCCTGCCATCCTCCATTGTCGTTTCTCACACGAGAGTGCCCTGGCCATTGTCAGGGATGCAGGGCTTGAAAAGGCCGTGTTCCATTGGTACAGTGGGAATCTTGAGACCCTCAGGAAGATTCTGGATCAGGGCTACCTGATCTCTGCAACTCCGGCTCTGGCGTACAGCCTTCCCCAGCAGGAGGCGGTACGTCATACCCCTCTGGAGATGATCCTCATAGAGACCGATACTCCAGTGGAATACCGGGGCAGGGCGTCCAGGCCGGCCGACGTGGTCCGGACAGCCGAACTGGTCGCCGAGATCAGAGGAGAGGCCTTTGAGAGGGTCGCCGAAAGGACGACGCAAAACGCGGTGGGTTTCTACGGCATCGATTTGGAATCGGAAGGCGGCCGGGTTGCGACTGATGGCTCCTGAGGGTGGAGTGAAATCCGGTCTCCTGGGGTTGGATCTTCTGTCGAGCAGTCAGGTGTTGGTAGGGGGATGTGGATGAAGACGTCGATCTATCTCGTCCGTCACGGTCAAACCCAGTGGAACAGAGAGGAGATCTTCAGAGGGACGGCCGATGTACCCCTTAACGATTCCGGCATTCTCGAGGCTCGTCTCGCCGGGAGGGCCTTGAAGGACAAACCGGTAAGAGCGGTCTACACCAGCCCCCTGGCGAGGGCCAGGCAGACGGCTGAAGCCATCGCCGGTTTCCACGGGCTGGAGGTGGCTGTCCTGGAGGGACTGAAAGACCTCTGCTTCGGGAAGTGGCAGGGGGTTTCTCACAGGACCGTCCGAGAGCGATACCCGGAGCTTTATCGGCAGTGGTTGGAACGGCCTGACAAGGTCAGCTTCCCGGAGGGAGAGAGCCTAGGGGCTCTCCAATCGAGGGCTGTCGAGGCCGTGAAAGGGTTGATTCCCAAACATCCGGAACAAACCATCGTCATTGTCTCCCATCGTGTAGTCAACCGGGCACTCATCTGCGGGCTGGTGGGGATCGACCTGTCACGTTTCTGGCAGATCGGTCAGGACACCGCTGCCATCAACCTTCTGACATGGAGGAAGGGCCGTTTCATCCTGACCTGTCTGAACGATACCTGCCATCTTCGAGAGCTGGAAGGGGAGAGGGTAAGGGTGGACTTCTGATGAACCTTCCAAGGCCGGTCCGGAGAATCCTTTTTGTGTGCTATGGTAACCTATGCAGGAGTGTCTTGGCCGAGGCCCTGATGAAGAGGCTCCTCGAGGCCGGAGGCTTCAAGGGGATCAGAGTTGAATCGGCGGGTGTTGGGGCCCTGCCGGGTTATCCGGCTCCTGAGGAGATAGTCGGGCTGGCCCGGTGCCGCGGTCTCGATGTAAGGGGACACCGTTCCAGACCCCTGAGCCGTTCCATGCTCGATCGAGCGGATATCGTTCTGGTCATGGAATCGTACATGGCCGAGCAAATCAAACAGAGAGGGAGCGGGAAAGACCGGTCCAAGGTCTTTCTCCTCGGGAGTTTCTCTCCAGGCAGCGGGGGGAGCTGCGAGATCGAGGATCCCTATGGCGGCTCTCTCGACGACCTGCAACGCTGCTATGGCGAGATCGAGAGGAGTCTGCAAGGACTGTACAGGGCGCTGGTCTCGGCATCGGCCATCGGTGGGAAAGCACCCTCTCGATGAGGCCGGCCTCAGCTCCCCTTTCGGAGGAGGTCTTCACCGAATTTTTCCGTTACTTCATCCACGGCCCTATCGAGGCGGGCCTGTTTTTCGTCTTGAACCGTTGATCCGCCGAAGAGGGAGAGTTGTTCGGCCCCTCTGTCGAACCCACTGACGCTCACGCCCACGAGTCTGACCTTCGACATCCCTTTCTGACTTCTCAGGAGTTTGAGAGCTGCATCCCTGATGGTCTTTGTCGAGTCTGTGGGGCCTTCGAGGGTATGGGCCCGGGTGGTGAGGCGGAAGTCGCTGTATTTGAGTTTCAAGGTAACCGTTCTCGCCCTGAGTCCCTGTCTTCGGAGCCTTTTGCCCACCGTGGCCGCCTGAGCCATCACGAAGTTGCTGAGGATCTCCACGTCGTCCGTATCCTGGTCGAGGGTATCCTCGCTGCTGATGGATTTGGGCGGCCTACAGGGGGTCACCTCTGAAGAATCGACCCCTCTGGAGAGCTCCAGGAGGCGGCCACCGAATTTTCCGAACTTTCGAATGAGGATCGCCTCAGGGAGCTTCTGTATCTGGCCGACTCGACTGATCCCGAGACCAAGCAGGATCTCCAGCGTCTTCTGGCCGACTCCCGGGAGTTTTGCCACGGGAAGCTCTCTGAGGAAGCCATCGACCCGGTCCTCTTCGATCACGGTGAGGCCGTCGGGTTTGTCCCAGTCCGAGGCGATCTTGGCCAGAAACTTATTGGGGGCGATGCCCACCGAACAGGTGAGGCCGATATTCTGGAGAATCCAATTCTTGATCTTCCCGGCAACAGCCACGGGCTCTCCCAGGAGTCTCCGGGTTCCTGTAAGATCCAGGTAGGCCTCATCGACGGATACCTGCTCCACTTTCGGTGAGACCCTGGTCAAGAAATCCATTATTCTGGCTGAAACCTCTCGGTAGAGCCCCATGCGGGCCGGGAGAAAGACCCCCTGGGGGCAGAGGCGCCTGGCCTGGAAGATGGGCATGGCCGAGTGAATGCCGAAGGCTCTCGCCTCATATGACGCAGTGGATACCACTCCCCTGAGGCCGCCTCCGACGATGACGGGCTTGCCCTTGAGGGCCGGATTTCTCAACTGCTCGACGGCCGCAAAGAAAGCATCCATGTCGATGTGACAAATTGTACGTTCCATCCTCGCGGAAGGGGTCAAGTCTTTTTTTGCATAGAACTTCGCTCGATCATCTCCAGGATTTGCTGGATGCGGCTCCGGAGTGCTGCGTCCTTTCTAATCCGCCTTGCTATCAAAGTACAGACCGTCCCGACCCCACCATAACTTTCCAGGGAGAAGATCTGTGCAATCTTCATCAACGACAGATCACAGAGTTCCCTTGTCAGATACATGGCCAGCTGCCTGGCTTCGTTTCTCTGTCCCCTCCTGCCATGAAGTATCATAGCTTGAGAAATGCCATAGCTCTCGGCCACCGCCCCGATTACCGAGGAGACGCGCGGCCTCAGAGGCCTGGTTTCGTACTTCACATGTTCCATGCTCAGAGGAAAGTTGCCTTCCCTGACCCAGGAGGTGAACCGCTCGTTTCCCAATATGGGAGCACGCCTCTTGTTAGAGTAGAACTCAACCAGGGCCTTCTCATTTCCAGATAGAACAAACTCGTGAAAGGCCTTGTGGCTCCCATAGTCGGAGAGGACTCTTTGAAAGGATAGCCACCTGGGGGCCTTTTCGAGCCCCACATAGTAGCGATGGCTGCTCCAGGGATAGTTTTGCGGGGCATCGGTTTCGCCAGCTCCCACAGGGTTAAGATGAATATAGCGTACCACAGCCGCCAGATAGACATCACCATCGATCAGGATGGCCTTGTAGCGGCCCCGAAAGAGGGGCCCGTCCCTGTTGCGGCGGCGGTTGAATCGCTGGGTGTAGACCCCGTCGATATGGCGCATTACTCTTTGGAGGTTTCCAAGGGGGGTTTGAATGGCAAGGTGATAGTGGGTCCCCATAAGACAGTGGGCGAAGACCTGAATCTGCCACCTCCTCCAGGCGTCGTCGATTAAGGCAAAGAAGTCTGCGAAGTCGAGAGCCGAGGCAAAGATTTTTTGTCCTGCCAACCCTCGATTCATCACGTGATAACAGGCACCGGGGTATTCAATACGAAGAGGTCGTGACATAGCCTATGCATACCACAAAGAGGGGAGATGTGTCAAAAAAAGACTTGACCCCTCCGGGGTGGCCTGTTTTGTGGAGATGTGGTAATATATCGGAATTTCATATGTCAGGAGGGTTTCCGTGGCAAAGAGAAGGTACAATGTGGCTGTCGTGGGTGCTACGGGTGCGGTGGGGAATGAGATGATCAACGTCCTGGAGGACAGGAATTTCCCGGTGGAGGGGATCAGGTTGCTGGCATCCACCCGGAGTGCAGGGGAGAGGCTCGAGTTTCGCGGGGAAGAGGTGACTGTAGAGGTTCTTACCGAGGAGTCTTTCAAGGGCATGGAGATCGGCCTCTTCTCTGCAGGCGGATCCATCAGCGAGAAGTTCGCCCCCATCGCCGCAGGGCAGGGCTGTATAGTCATAGACAACACCAGTGCCTTCCGCATGGATCCGGAGGTTCCCCTGGTAGTTCCCGAAGTCAACCCTCATGCCATCCGGCAGTACGAGAAAAAGAATATCATCGCTAACCCGAATTGTTCCACCATACAGATGGTGGTTGTTCTGAAACCCATACACGACGTGGCGAGGATAAAGAGGGTGGTTGTCTCTACCTACCAGGCCGTTTCAGGCACGGGCAAGGAGGCCATCGAGGAACTCGAACAGCAGACAAGGGCGATCTTTAATCAGCAGGAGATCAAGGTCGAGGTGTATCCTCACCAGATCGCCTTCAACTGTCTGCCCCATATCGACGTATTCCTGGAGAACGGTTACACAAAGGAAGAGATGAAGATGGTCAACGAGACCAAGAAGATCATGGAGGACGACTCTATCCGGGTTACAGCCACCACCGTCAGGGTGCCCGTCTTCTATGGTCATTCGGAGTCGGTCAACATCGAGACGGAAAGAAAGATCACCCCTCAGGAGGTGAAAGAGCTGCTGTCAAAGGCACCGGGTGTGGTCGTGGAGGATGATCCGTCTCTTTTCAAGTATCCCCTGGCAATCTATGCCGCGGCAAAGGATGAGACGTTTGTGGGGCGAATCCGGGAGGATGAATCCATAGACAAGGGTATTAACATGTGGATCGTCTCAGACAATATCCGCAAAGGAGCTGCCCTTAATGCGGTCCAGATTGCCGAGATTCTCATCGACAAGTATCTGTAAGATTCCGTTGAAAGAGAGTGAAGATTCTCTGGTCCTTTCACGCCGGCCCAGTAGACGGCTCTTATCAGTAGGCAGAGGGCTCTGGCATGGGAGGTAAGAAGCAGAGGAGATACCGCAGCCTGGTCAAATCCCATGGTCTGGCCACCTTCCAGGTCTCGGTGGGAGAAACCGATCTCTTTGTCACGGCGGACAGGGATTTTACCAGGGAGGTGCGCGATGCTGTGGTTCGTTACCGCCGGCCCATAGAGGCCTATATTGCTATCAACCCGGTTTTTCGTGATTCCCTGATTCCCCTCGAAGAGGACCCCCTGGCTCCGAGGATCGTTCGGCAGATGCTCTGGGCAGGCCAGAGATGCGGAGTAGGGCCCATGGCGTCGGTCGCAGGGGCTATTTCTGAGTTTGTGGGGCAGGATCTGCTGGCCCGCTCACGAGAGGTGATCGTCGAGAACGGAGGGGATGTCTACATGAGATCGACCAGAGAGCTCAGAGTGGCTGTCTATGCGGGGTCATCCCCTCTGAGCCTGGAGATCGGAATCAGCATCGGTCCTCACAGAATGCCTCTGGGCGTCTGCACGTCATCGGGCACGGTCGGCCATTCCCGGAGTCTTGGGAGGGCCGATGCAGTCTGTGTTCTCTCCAAGTCGGCGACTCTCGCGGATGCGGCTGCCACGGCCGTGGGCAACCGGGTCAGGTGCAAGGGGGACATAGAGGAGGGGCTCGGGAGGGCACGGGAGATCGAGGGTGTCGAGGGAGTATTGATCGTGGTAGGCGATGCTGTCGGGGTTTGGGGGGATGTGGAGCTTGTCAGGATCCAGCCTGTGAGGTAGGGGATGGCAACAGGACGCAGAATGGGCCAGAGGGAGCGGAGAACCTTTGCCGTCGCTACCCTGGGGTGCAAGGTAAACCAATTCGATTCCCAGGTCATTCGGGAGGAAATGCGCCGATCCGGGTTTGAGGAGGTCCCCTTTACGGAGGAGGCGGATACCTACATCGTCAATACCTGCACGGTCACAGGGAGAGCGGATTGTCAGTCCCGCCAGCTCATTCGGCGGGCGGGACGTCTCAATTCGAAAGCCCTTGTGATCGCTACGGGATGTTATGCCGAGGTGTTCCCCCTTGAGGCGAGTGAGCTGCCGGGGGTCTGGGCCGTGCTCGGAAACCAGGCCAAGGGAGAAATCCCCTCTATAGTCTCTCGTCTGGAGGAGGGCGAAAAGCCCCTTGTTCGAGTCCCCCCCCTTGTGAATGCTCCCCTGGAGGGTTTTAGTGTCAGGGGTTTTTCCGGCCACAGCAGAGCTTTCCTCAAGATCCAGGACGGTTGCAACGGCTCCTGTAGTTACTGCATCGTGCCCAGGGCCAGAGGGAGGAGCCGCAGCCTTCCACCGGAAAAGGCCCTGGAGGAGCTGCTGCGCCTGAGGGCAAGTGGATACTGGGAGGTGGTCCTAACGGGGGTCAGGCTCGGCAGCTACGGCCTTGACCTCTCCCCTCCCACGTCTCTGGCCGAGTTCTTGCATCGACTCGAGGGAGTGGAAGGCCTGCCCCCTCGGATCAGGTTGAGTTCTATTGAACCCACCGATCTTTCCGGGCCTCTCGTCTCGGCCATCCGTGACTCGGAGAGAGTCTGTCCCCATCTCCATATTCCCCTGCAGAGTGGGGACGACGAGATCCTTTCCCGCATGAATCGGGGGTACACCCGGAAGGACTTCATGTCTCTGGTTGTTGAGATCGTCAGAAGTATCCCTTCTGTCTGCGTGGGTCTCGATGTGATCGGGGGATTCCCCGGAGAGGACGCCCGTCATTTCCAAAACACGGTCGACCTGATCGAGAGCCTCCCCGTGGCATACCTGCATGTTTTCCCCTTTTCCTCCCGCCCTGGGACCGTGGCCTCTGAGCTTCCGCAGAAGGTCGGGTCCTCTGAGATTCGGGAGCGGTGCAGGATCTTGCGGGATGTCGGGCAGAAGAAGAGGGCTGCCTTCTACAGCCGGTTTCTCCACCAGAGGGTTCGGATCCTGGTGGAGGGGACGAAGACGGACGGGAAAGGCTTGCAAAGAGGTCTTTCCAGAAACTATATTCCTGTCTGGATCGAACCTGACCGAAGGAACCCCTCCCCGGCCGGGGAGCTAGAAGTCGAAATCACCGGGGTGAGGGGAGAGAAGGTCAGAGGAGAAAGGGTTGCCGCCGGCGAACCGGTGGACTAGAGTAGGTTCTATGGAGACGCCCAGGTGGGGGAAACCGGGATGGCTCGAGCTTGTCCAGGTCAGGCTTGGCTACCGGTTCCGGAACGAGGAACTCCTCAACCAGGCCGTGACCCATAGATCCTACGCTCATGAGAACCCCGGGCATGGGCTTTGTGACAACGAGAGGCTTGAGTTTCTAGGTGATGCTGTCCTCAACGCGGTGACGAGCCACCTGGTCATGAGCCGGTTTCCAGACAAACCAGAAGGGGAGCTCACCAGGATTAGGTCCTCGGTGGTGAGCAAGAGAGCCCTGGCAAGAGTGGCCAGGGAGATCGGTTTGGGGGAATTCCTTCTTCTGGGCAAAGGGGAGGACCGGACAGGGGGGAGAGGAAAGGCTTCGATCTTGGCGGATTCCTACGAGGCAGTGGTGGGGGCTGTCTATCTCGACGGGGGGTACCAAGGGGCATTCGAGATGCTGCAGGCCCACCTGTCCGGGAGGTTGGAGGCGGCAGGGTTAAAGGCAGGAAAGCAGGATTTCAAGACGCTCCTCCAGGAGCAGAGCCAGAGACAGCAGCAGACTATGCCCTGTTACACCCTGGTGAGCGAGTCCGGGCCTGATCACGACAAGAGGTTTCGTGTTTCTGTTTCCATCGGCGGAGTGGCCATGGGGCAGGGAGAGGGGAAGAGCAAGAAGGAAGCCGAACAGCAGGCAGCCGAGCAAGCCTTGAAAAGATTGAGGGCAGGCCCGGATCCCCCCTGAAAGAAGGAAACCCTCCCGAGGGCGTGGCTCCAAAGAGAAGGGGACAGGGACCGACAAGCAGGACGGGAGAGGGTCCCCGGTTGAGGGGGCCGGGACCGGCTGGCCTGGGGTGCGGAAATGAGAGACCGCCGTCCGGGAAGGCGATTGATTATTCCGATCTTTATTACCCATCAGGGATGCCCCCACCGGTGCGTCTTCTGTAACCAGGAGATCGCCACAGGCAGGAGCGCTGGATTGCCCTCTGTCGGTCATGTTCGGGATAGGATCGTCTCCTTCTTGGGAACCATGGAGGGGCGGAGGGAGAGGAGAGAGGTCGCATTCTACGGGGGAACATTCACAGCCCTTCCCCGGTATGAACAGGAGACCCTTCTCCGAGGGGTGAGTCCCTTCATCCGGGGGAATAAGGTCGATGCCCTTCGAATCTCCACCAGACCCGATGCAATTGAGCGGGAGGGACTCGAGCTCCTGTCGTCGTACCATGTCGAGACCGTCGAGGTGGGAGCCCAGTCCATGGTGGATGAGATCCTTTCGAAGAGCCGGAGGGGTCATACACGGAAAGATGTTGAGCAGAGTGTCGATCTCCTCAGGCGCGGGGGATTCGAGGTGGGCATTCAGATCATGCTCGGTCTGCCCGGAGAGGATATCGAGCTCTTTCTGATGACGGTTCGCCGGGTCGTGGACCTGAATCCGGACTTTGCCAGGATCTATCCCCTTCTGGTGATGAAAGGATCCCCCCTTGAGGGACTCCATCGGAGAGGGCTCTACGAGCCTCTTTCCCTTGTGGAGGCGGTGGAGTGGGCCAAAGAAGGGATGAAGCTCTTCGAGAAGGCCGAGATCCCCGTGATCCGTGTGGGACTCCAGGCAACCGACAGGCTTGGTGCTCCGGGGACCGTTCTGGCCGGTCCATACCACCCGGGCTTCAGGTCCCTCGTGGAATCCTCCATCTTCTACGACATGGCGTCGAGGCTTGTGGAAGAGGGAAGCGGAGAGGGGGACAGCGTGAGATTCTTCGTTTCTCCTGGTGACCGTTCGTATCTCACGGGCGAGAAGAGAGAGAATCTGTCAAGGCTGAAGAAGACCTATGGGTTGGAGTCGATTGAGATCTTTTCATCTCCGGCCCTGCCCAGGGGAAGGGTTCTTCTGGAAAGTTCGAGGGGCTCTTTCGGCTTGTCCAGGGTGGAACTGGCAGGCCGCCGGAGGGCAAGGCCGTAAGAGCCGGGGGGCGATGGCTGCTGGAAGATTCCAGGTATCTCTGCTGCTGGGTCTCTGCTTGATTGCATGCTCCTGTGTCGGCCCGAGTCTGCCTTCGATAAAGAGGCCCCCGGAATCAGGGCCTGAAACAAGGGGACGGGCATACAGGCAGAGGGGGATCGCCTCGTGGTACGGGGGCGGGTTTCACGGGAGACAGACGGCCAGTGGCGAAATCTACGACATGTACGAGATGACGGCGGCTCACAGGACGCTTCCCCTCGGGACGTCCGTCATGGTGACAAACCTGGAAAACCACCGTTCTGTGGGGGTCAGGATCAACGATAGGGGACCTTTTGTCAGGGGGAGGATCATCGATCTCTCCTACGCTGCTGCCCGAGCCATCGGTATGGTCGAAAAGGGAACGGCCAGAGTCGAGGTGGTGGCTCTCGACATGGCCGACCATCCCTATAAGGAACCTCCCTCTTACACGGTTCAGGTGGGTGCTTTCAGCGAGAAGGGGAATGCGCTTCGCCTTCTCAGGCGGTTGCGGAGCCTCTATGGGCAGGCGTACATGACGGTTCTGGAGCTCGACGGGGAGCGTTACTACCGGGTCCGCGTGGGCAGGTTCGAGTCAAAGGAGGGGGCCTATCCCACGGCGGAGAACCTGGTATCGTTGGGTTACTCGGTGTTGATTACCTGCCGGTGAAACCGGCACGGTCTGGAGGAGTAGGCAGGGGCGATGCGTCGGCTTCTTACGTGGGTTCCCACCCTTTTCATACTATTTCTGATCCAGTCCTACTTCTGGGTGCCCACCTATGAAGAACAGACAAGGGGCAATCCTGAGAGGCTCGGTGAATATATCGACGCCTCTATCGGGGACGCCCACATATTGAACCCGATTCTCTCGGCCGACAGCGCGAGCAGTGCCATCGAGGCAAAGGTCTTCGAGGGTCTCATCGACAGGGACGAGGACCTCAATTTCAGAGGACGTCTGGCCACCCGCTGGGAGATCTATGAAGAGGCCTATTTCTACGTGAACGACCGGGCCCAGATCCCGCTTGTGGGTTCGACCGACGGCCAGGGCACGATCCGGCTCCTGAGAGAGGCCATTCGGGAAAGCCGGGGGCGTGACGATCCGGTTTCGAGATCGCTGGCCAACATCAAGGAGATCTCACTCCTTCCGGCCAGGTCCTTCAGGGTCTTGAAAAGAGAGAAAGGGCCGGAGGGTAAGGAGACTACCGTCTCGATTCCAGTCGAGGCTCCCCCGAGGATCCGCCTGGTTTTGCGAAGAGTGGACCAGGATCTTTTCACCCATCTCTCCAAACTCCTGGGCGAGGCCTATTTCACTTCCTTTGACGGGTCGGGGTTCATCGGGCCTCTTCGGGAACCCTTCTCTTCCAAGAGGGCGGCCTATGCAAAGGAGCTCCTCCCGGCCACAGAGCACAACCCCGTCATTCTCTTTCACCTCCGGCCCAATGTGAGGTTCCACGACGGCCACCTCTTCAGTGCCGAGGATGTGAAGTTCACCTATGAGGCCATCATCGATCCCCACAACCTCTCTCCCCGTGTATCGGATTATGAGCCTGTCAAGAGGGTGGAGGTCCTCGATCCCCTGACCGTCCGTATCGTTTACAAGCGGCTCTATTCACCTGCTCTGGGCACCTGGGCCATGGGCATCCTGCCCGCTCACCTGTTGAACTCGAAGGCCCTCAGGGAAGAAGCCAAGCGCAGGGGGATGGATCCGGATAAGTTCTACGTCCGTCAAAGCTCGTTCAATCGCCATCCCATCGGGTGTGGACCCTTCCGCTTTCGCGAGTGGAAGAGTGATCAGTACATCGTGTTGGACCGGTTCGAAGACTACTGGGAGGGTGCGCCGAACTACAGGCAGTACACCCTCCGCATCCTGCCGGATCTGCTGACCCAGGAGATGGAGTTCTATGCCGGTACCGTGGACAGCTACGCCGTCCAGCCTCACCAGGTTGAGCGGTTGAGTCGGGATCCCGCCTACCAGCATTTCACAGGCCTCTCTTTCGGCTACACGTACATCGGCTATAACATGCGGAGGGAGCCATTCAAGGATCGCCGGGTGCGCAAGGCCCTGGGCATGGCCATCGATGTCGAAAAGATCATAAAATACGTGCTCTATGGTCAGGGGGAGAGGATCACAGGGCCTTTCCCGAAACAGACCGACTACTACAACCATCAGGTCTCGCCCCTCCAATACGATCCCGAAGGGGCCCTGGCTCTCCTTGCCGAGGCAGGCTGGCGGAGGGGAGCCGACGGTTGGCTCGAGAAGAACGGAAAGCGCCTCCAATTCACCCTCATCACGAACCAGGGTAACAACATCCGGCAGGCCATCCTTTCCATAGCACAGGATTCGTGGAGAAAAATCGGCATCGACGTGAGGACCGATGTGCTGGAATGGGCGGTCTTCATCCAGGAGAGGGTAAACAAGCACGACTTTGACGCCCTGATTCTCGGCTGGTCGATGGGAATCGAACCCGACCTCTACCAGATCTGGCACTCGAGCCAGACCCAGCCGAACCAGCTCAATTTTGTGGGCTTCCGAAACAAGGAGGCAGACGATCTCATCATCAAGATCCGTCAGGAATATGACCATGACCGGCAGGTTCGATACTGCCATCGTTTGCATGAGATCATCGCAAGAGAGCAGCCCTACACGTTTCTCTATGTGGGAAAGTGGACGGCCATCCTGGACAAGCGAATCGTCATCAAGAGGGTCGATGCGAGCGGCGCCGTCCGCTACAGCCGGATCAGGCCCACAAAGACCGGGGATTACACGTTCTACTTCAACCGGTGGATCAAACTCCCCGAGGTCCCGAGATTTCAGATGGAGGGATAGCGATGCTCGCCTTTCTCGGCAGGAGCCTTGTCCAGAAGACCATCACCCTGTTTTTCGTCTCCGTGGTCTCCTTTCTCATCATCCACCTCGCGCCCGGTGAACCGAGCCAGATCAATCCCCTGAACCCGAAGTTCACCCGGGAAGTACTCGAACGGTACCGCAAAGAGTTCCACCTGGACAAACCCCTCTATGTTCAATACCTCTATTTCTATCGGGACCTCCTTTCGGGGAAGAGCGTCTCCTGGAAGGACAACCGGCCGGTTTTGGGGAAGATATTCGAGCGGTTTCTGAACAGTCTGCCCCTCTTCGTTCTAGGGACCCTGATCACCTGGACTCTTTCATTCCCCGTGGGAATACACGCTGCGGTCAACCGGGGCGGGGTTTACGACAAGAGCACCACCTTCCTGGCCTATCTCCTCATCTCCATCCCCGGGTTCTTCTTCGCTTACATCCTGATTATCTTCGTGGTCACCACCTTCGGTGTTCCGGTGATAGGCATGGAGACTTTCGGCATCGCATCGAGGGGATGGCATTGGTTCATGGATCGGATGTGGCACCTGCTGATCCCTTCGGTACTCGGCGCGGCAGGGGGGATCGCCGTTCTTTCCCGGTATGTGCGGAACCAGATGCTCGAGGTGGAGAACCAGGACTACGTGCGAACGGCGAGGGCCAAGGGCCTGCCCGCCGAAAAGGTCCACTACAAGCACGCCCTGCGGAACGCGCTGCTGCCCTTTGTGACGATGTTCGGCCTTGTCCTGCCCGGACTGATCGGGGGATCGGTGATAATCGAGTCCATTTTTTCCTGGCCCGGGATGGGACGGATGGCCTATGAGGCGATCCTTGCCCGTGACTACCCGGTGATCCTCACGGTCAACTTCATATCGGCCATACTGGTACTGGCAGGGACATTTCTTTCCGACCTGCTCTATATGGTGGTCGATCCCAGGATACGGCTATGACGGTTGTGGAAACCGGAAAGAGGCTCTTTCTACCGGAAGGGGGTCTCCTGGAGAAGCCCAGAAAGACGGTATTTCAGGAGAACTGGGAGCTCTTCAGGAAGAACCGCCTTGCCGTGACCGGGCTGGCGATTTTTGTCCTCTTCTTCGTCATAGCCGTGGCAGGGCTTCTGCTTACCAGCGGGAGGAATCCCGTCTTCGATCCGGCTCTTGTAAGACTCCAGGAGAAGCTTCGGCCACCTCTGTCCAGACCGAATCTCGGGACGCTCAAACCAGAGGAAGTTCCGAGGCTCGGCATCTATCTTTTCGGTACCGATGACCTGGGAAGAGACGTTTTCTCACGGATGTTGCAAGGGGCGTGGGTCTCGCTGACCGTGGGATTCGTTGCGGTGGGGATCGCCGTGGTCATCGGCGTCTTTCTCGGGGGAGTGGCCGGATACTACGGGAGCCGGCCTATCCGGGTCGGTCATCTTGTCTGTCCTGGTCTGCTGGGGCTGGGTGGTGCCGTACTGGCCGCGGGGAGGGTGGCGGTGGGAGTGATTCTCGTCTTGGCAGGCCTTGGATTTCTCGTCTTGCTGAGGGTCGGCAGGACTTCGGGGAGGGGCCGGCGCCCACCGGCGGTGTTCTCTCTGGCTTTTGTCAACCTCTTTTCGGTGGACGTTCTGATTACAGGATTGATCGATATCATGCTCTGTTTTCCGAGCTTCTTCCTCATCCTTACCGTGGTGGCCCTGCTTCCCGCGAGCATCTATAACATTATGGTCGTCATCGGGCTGACCAGCTGGATGGGTGCGGCCAGATTCGTGAGGGCCGAGTTCCTCTCCCTCAGAGAACAGGATTTCGTCACGGCGGCCCGGGCCCTTGGGTTGTCGGACCTGCGGATCATTTTCAGACACATGGTCCCCAATGCCATGGCGCCGGTTCTGGTCTCGGCGACGATAGGCATCGCCACAGCCATCCTGACAGAGGCTGGGCTGAGCTTTCTCGGTTTCGGCGTTCCTCCACCGCATGCCACGTGGGGAAACATCCTGTCCAACGGGAAGAATTTCATCTTCGATGCACCCTGGCTGACCTTTGTTCCGGGTTTCGCGATCCTTGTCGTGGTCCTGGCCTTCAACCTCTTTGGTGAAGGCCTGCGGGATGTTCTCAATCCGAAACTGAGAGAGAGACACTAGAGACGGGGCCCCGTGGTTTGGCCCTTGTTGATCGGCTCGAACGTGTTGGGCAACCCCGACAGTGGGGAGACGAATAGACCGGTGGGGTTATCTGTTGGGTTCGACGGGTTTGGCTGAGGTGATGGCCCGCAGGGCAGAAGGCTGACCCGAGAGAAAATCGAGGCCGGCTGCGGTCTTCTGGGAGCTGTCGGGTTCGGCTGCCAGGGGTTCGGTGAGGACCATGGGGTCAAGCAACGATTACCTGCTTTCGGTTAGGGATCTGAAGGTCTTTTTTCGCAACAACGGGATGGTTTCAAAAGCCGTCGACGGCATCGACTACCGGATCGGTCGAGGCGAGACGGTCTGCCTTGTAGGAGAGTCAGGTTGCGGGAAGACGGTTTCGGCCCTCGCTGTTCTCGGGTTGATTCCCCAGCCGCCCGGAGAGATCCCTGAGGGAGAGATTCTGTTCAAGGGGAGAAACCTCCTTTACCTCGATGAGCTGGAACTCCAGAAGATCAGGGGCAGAGAGATCTCCATGATCTTCCAGGAACCCATGACTTCTCTGAACCCGGTCTTCCCCATAGGCGACCAGATCGAGGAGGTCATTACAACCCACGAGCAGGTGGAGCGACCAGAGGCCAGAGAGAGGGTGATCCGGCTCCTCACCGATGTGGGGATACCCTCCCCGGGTGATCGACTGAGGGACTATCCTCATAACCTGAGTGGCGGGCAGCGGCAGCGGGTGATGATAGCCATGGCCCTTGCCTGTGGTCCCGAGCTCGTCATCGCAGACGAACCTACCACCGCCCTCGATGTGACGGTTCAGGCCCAGATTCTCCATCTCTTCAAGGAGCTTCAGGCGCGGAGGAGGATGGCTGTTCTCCATATAACCCACAACCTGGGCGTGGTGGCCGAGATAGCTGACAGGATCTACATCATGTATGCGGGTGTCATTGCCGAGGCGGGAGATGTGGAACAGATCTTTTGGAATCCTTGCCATCCCTACACGATAGGGCTTCTCGCGTCTCTTCCCAGCCGGGCGAAAAAGGGCCGGCCCCTCTATTCCATACCCGGGGCAGTGCCGGACCCAGCCCGCAAGCCCCTGGGGTGTCCCTTTCATCCCCGTTGTGCTTACGCGGAGGAGACCTGTGGGAAGGAGTTTCCTGAGATGCTCGATTTTGGAGACGGACATCTGGCCCGGTGTCCGATCATCCATAGACAGAGGAGAGGATGAGAGCCTCTGAGAAGACCATGCCGGCATCCGGGGCCGACCATATGGTGCTTTCGGCCAGGGGCCTGAAAAAGTACTTTCCCGTGCGGAGGGGTTTCCTCCGGAGAACCGTGGGCTGGATAAAGGCCGTGGACGGTGTGGACCTGGAAGTCCCTCAGGGCGGGACCCTCGGCTTGGTGGGAGAGAGTGGCTGCGGGAAGACCACGGTTGGACGGCTGATTCTCATGCTCATGGAGCCAGATGAGGGGGAGGTGGTCTTCCGGGGCAGGCAGATCAATGGCCTCTCACCGGAGGAGTTGAAGCCCCTGCGGAGGGAGATGCAGATCATTTTCCAGGATCCCTTCGGCTCACTCAATCCCCGGATGACGGTGGGTCGCTCGATCGAGGAGGGACTCCGGACCCTCGGGAAAGGGGACAGGAAGTGGCGCGCGGAGAGGGTCAGGGAGCTGCTCGTGATGGTGGGGATGCCCGGTGATGTGGGTGACCGTTATCCCCACGAGTTCAGCGGAGGGCAGCGGCAGCGGATCGGCATAGCCCGTGCCCTGAGTGTCGAGCCTTCCCTGATCGTTTGTGATGAGCCGGTCTCGGCCCTGGATGTTTCGATCCAGGCGCAGATTATCAACCTCCTCAATTCCCTCCAGGAGAGTCTGGGAATCAGTTACCTTTTCATCGCTCATGATCTCAACGTGGTGGAGTATATCAGCCATACACTGGCGGTCATGTATCTGGGGCATATCATGGAGTATGGGCCGGCCGACCTGGTCTACGATCATCCCCTCCATCCCTATTCCATGGCCCTGCTGGCATCGGTTCCCGTGCCGGAGCCAGGGGCCAAACGGGACTGGCATCCCCTCCAGGGGGATGTCCCGAGCCCTTTTGAACCTCCGCCTGGCTGTAAGTTCCAGGGCCGGTGCCCTCTGGTGGAAGAGCGGTGCCGGAAGGGGGAGATCCCATTCTACCCCGTAGGGGATGGACGGAAGGTCAGATGCTGGAAGGTTCTGGGGAAATGAGTGCCTCGTCTCTGCCTTCTTTGAGGGGGAAAAGAGCGGCCAAGCAACATGAGCAACAGGGGGCCAGGAAGGGGCGTGCTTTCTCTGACGCGGTAGAGGCGGTCGCCCCTGCGAGCCCCGGAGGGGTACCCCCTGGGTCGGGTGCAAGAGGAAAAGCCGATCCCCGGCAAGCCTGGCGTTCCTAAAGATTCTCATCATCTTTACCGATCATCTTATTGACAGAGAGGAACCCTTTTGGGGCTCCCTTGATAGAAACGGGAGTCGAATCCTCGGGTCGCGCGTATGAGGGTTCCTTGCTGAAAGGGGAACACCCCGTCCAGGGGCTTCTCTTTGGTTTGGCTCCGGGCAGGAGACGAGCCAGGGGTGGTTGCATCCTGGGCTTATTGGGGAGGGATACAGGGTGGCAGGGAACAGAGGTGAAGCGAGCCTTCCTCGGGAGGTCCGGCTGTCAGGTGCCGGACGAGAGCCCGCCTTGTCGGAGAGCGAAAGGCTCAAGGAGAGACTCGAAAGGCTGAGGAGGGCCAACTCGAGACTCCGGGAGATGGAGAGGCTCCGTGTGGACCTCACCCATATGGTCATTCATGACCTCAAAGGTCCCCTGGCAGAGATCATCGCCAATCTCAACCTCCTCGAAGAGGAAGGTCTTTCCCCTGTTCAAAGAGACTACCTTGGCTCTGCCATTCTCGGAGCCGAAGAACTGCTCCGGAGGGTCCAGAACATCCTTGAGACGTACCGGCTGGAGACGAAGAAGAAGTTGATCCACCCCACCCCTTTTGATCCTGTCAGAGCTGTCCGGAAAGTCGTGAAGGGTCTTGGCAGGCTTGCCTCAATGAGGGAGATTTCGATTCTCGTGGAGTCTTCCGGCGGTTCTCATCCCCTTTTTGCAGACCGGGATTTCTTCACTCGAATCGTTCTCAATCTGCTCAGCAACGCCATAGAACACACTCCTGCGGGCAAGGAGATCCGAGTCGACCTTTGCTGGATCCAGGACGGCAAGAGGCTCCAGGTGAGCGTGACCGACGCCGGCCCCGGGATCGGGAAAAGGGATAGGAAACGGATATTTCAGAAATTCTTCACCACCGGCCGAAGCGGTCTGTCAGGCCACCTCGGATTGGGGCTGCCCTTCTGCAAACTGGCCGTCGAGGCCCACCGCGGAAAGATATGGGTGGAGGATCTCGATGGTGCCGGGAGTCGTTTCGTATTCTCCATACCGAACACACCCTGGGAACGCCCGGAAAAGAGGAGGCGTGGGACATCGAATGGATCTGGCAGGTAGAGGACAATTGAAGATCCTCGTGGTCGAGGACCAGTTCAACATGAGGCGGACCATCTGCAACATGCTGAAGAAGATGGGATACCGGCACATTGTCGAGGCCGAAGACGGCAAGGCGGCCTGGGAGAAGATGCAGGCCGAACACTTCGATCTGGTGATCACGGACTGGGTCATGCCGCGGATGAAAGGCATCGATCTCCTGAAAAAGGCCCGAGCCAAGGAGCAGTTCAGGGACCTTCCCTTTGTGATTGTCACCGGGGTGGTGGACGAGGAGACCGTTGCGGAAGCCGCCGAGACGGACGTTGACGCCTATATCATCAAGCCCTTTGTTGCAAAGACCCTGGAAGAGAAGATGGACCAGGTACTCGACCGCCGTCTCAACCCGGACGAGGTGGAGATTCTCCTGGAACTGGGAAAGGATCACATGAGGGCGGGAAGATACGAGGACGCTCTCCGGGAATTCCAGCGAGCCATGGCCATCTGCCCGCAGAGCCCCAGGGTACTCTGCTCCATGGGTGAGGCTTACGAGAAACTGGGGCGCCTCAGGAAGGCGGAAGAGAACTACCTGGAGATCATCGAGTTTGCCCCCCTTTTTGTCAAGGCTTACGAGAGGCTGGCCGGGGTGTACGAACAGGAGGGGATGACGGAAAAGGCCATGCAGCTCCTCGCAGAAGCCGCCAGGATCAGCCCCAGGAATACGAAACGTCAGATAAAGCTGGGAAATCTTGCCCTCCGCGCCGGTGATCCGGAAAAGGCCTGCGAGGCCTTCTCAGAGGCCATGCGAGTGGCTGAGAAGGATGCTGACATAAGGACCGAGATCGGCGAGGCATTCCTGAGCCACGGCATGGCGGTGGAGGCGGCCCAGGCATTCGAAGGTGCCCTGAAGATCAATCCGCAGGATGTGCATGTGTACAACCGCCTTGGAATAGCCTACCGGAAACAGGGTAAGTACAAAGATGCCATAGAACAGTATCACCGTGCCCTGAGAGTCGACCCCAACGATGAGAATATCTACTACAACCTTGGCAGGGCCCTGCTGGAAGCAGACATGCGGCAGGATGCCAGAAAGGCCTTTGAGAAAGCCCTGCAGCTCAACCCGGAATTCTCCGAGGTAAGGCAGATCCTGGCCGGTCTCTGAGGGACTCAGATATTAAGCCTTTCCAGACTCTCGAAATAGGCCTGGAGCCTCGTCTTGACCTGGACCTCCGAATAGAATCTCGGATCACCCATATCACTCTCGAAGACAAGGGCCGGGACCCCTGTTTCACGGGTGAGGATCTCCCTGAGTTCATGCTCACCGAAAGTCACGGCCTTGCAACTCCGATTGAGGAACATGATGTTCCCGTTCAGGGCGTAACGCCGGAAAAGGTCGAGAGCCATCTCAGCCCTTTCTTCCAACTCCACATTGGAGAAGACCCCTGTATAGTTTTCGGCGAGACTCCTGATGGGATCTGATGGGTCGAAGTCGTAACTCCAGGCATGAACGTACAGGGAGGTCAGAATCACGGCCCCATAGGAGGAGAGCAGTTCGGAGTGTTCTCTGAATTTGAACCAGACGGGGAGGTTCTCCCAGTAGAGGCGGAAACGTTCGTTATTGATGACACCGATCCCCTTTGCCACCTTCTCAGTTCTGATCTCCTCCAGGAGCGTCTGGTAGTAGTCCACGGCCTGCGGAGTTCCGCGGAGATATACGATGATGGCCATGTGGATGAGAACGTCAAAGATACTTATGGGCGAGGGTCTGTGCCTCGCCAGATCGAGAAACTCCTTGTAGAGCCGGCAGGCCTCTCTGGAGAGGGTGAGCACCTCGCGGAGGCGGTCAAAGTCGAATCTCCTGCCCGTCAGATCTTCAAGGGCGCCGATGAGCTCATAGATCTGGGCCTCCACGTAACGAATGATGTTGCGCCGTGCCTTGTCATTCCGGATGTACTGGGGAGTGTCCAAGACAAAGAGGGGGGCCTGGTATCGTCTCGATAGGACCTCGAACCACTTGGTCAGGGTGAAGCACTGGGCATTGCAGGCAAGGAGAAAATCAGGATCAGGAAGCCCCCCTATGGGGCTTTCGTCGAGTTCCCGGTAGCCCAAGTCGCTCCGCGCATAGGCGCAAAGGTGGGTGGTATATCCCTTCTTTTCTATGGCCGCCGAAAGCGTGGGGGTCATCCGCCTCATGATACACATGACCGCATGGTTCTCAGGATAGACAGGGATCACGTCGTGGGCCACGAACAGTTCGGCGGGTGAGACGGCAGTGGTATAGGCGACCCGCCGGCCCTCCTGGCGGGCCCTTGCGGCCTCGCCGTAGTAGTCCTGAGTCAGTCTCTTCATGATCTCTCTGGCACCGGGCTTCGAAGTTCCCGTTTCTTTAGTCATGTTCCGCCCCCGGGTAGAGACTCTGCAAAGGCCTGGATCCTGGTCTTTGTTTGGGCGAGGTGGATGGTCTGGTACTCCGTATCGAGGACGTAGATGGGAATCCCCTGGGCCTGTATTTCTCGCTTCAAATCCGGCAGATCGTAGTCCTGGGATTCGAAAAACTTGAGACGGAGATAGAGGATTCCGTCGGCCCCGTGTTGCCTGACGAGGTCGAGGAGATTCGCCAGGATGCGGTTGCCCTTGTCGTGTATGGGAGAGAAGGGGCCCCTGTGGAAATGGCGGTCCACCAGGGCGCCGACAGGGTCCCCATCGGTCGATGCGTCGGCCTCTATGTATCTCGTTCCCGTACACAGATCGTCCCCGACCACCTCTATTCCCAGTTCATCGAGGATCGTCATGAGGGAGGGGGGCTCCCAGACCACGCCTGCCACCACGAAGCGCAGGTTCCTCGTCCTGCCGGACGGAAGCTCCTGTTCCAACCTGGGAAGGAGTTGCTCGAGGTACCGGTTGTGCCTCTCCTTGGGCAGAAACATGGAGGACTTGATCAATTCGAAAAACGCCCGGTTGCTTATGAGACCTGGAGTCTTCCGTTTCATGGCGTATATGCGACGGAGGATCCTGCGGTTTCTGTTGTAAAGAACGATGCTTCTTCTGAGACTTCCGTCCGATATCACCCCGGCCGTATATCTCTCCAGGCTCTCCTTGAGTCGATGTGTCTCGTCGAGAAGCCACTGCCTGGAACTGGGACGGTCCACTTGGCGGGGAACAAGGTAGGGCTCGAAAAAGGATGAAGGGATTCTCCTCCGCCAGATGTCGGAGAGGTGCTGGGTTGTATCATCCACCTGGGGCAGGATGAAGCCGTCAAAGAGACCGGTTTCATAGGTCAGGACGAGCTCCAGAGTGCTCCGGGCCAGAGAACAGGAATTGTCGGGAAGCAGGGCACCCGCCCTGCGGATGGGGCGGTTGGTCCCCAGAATGGTGAAAGGCAGCAGCCCGGCTGCATGGACCAACTCCTCCGGCACGTCGGGGAGGGTGCTTCCGATGATCCGCCGGCCTTGCCGCTTGTATTCGCGCAGCATATCATAGGGATAATTCGCAATGGCCGAAAGTTCTGAAATGACAGGATCTTCCACGGCAGGCCTCTCGAATGTGATCTGAAGCGTCCCGCCTGGCTCTCCCCTCGCATAGATCACAAAAAAAGAGGAGCCCCCTCTTTCAGGCAGGCTCTCCAAATCCAAGCCCGTTCGGTCACCGGCGGAAACCCGGAGAATCCGCCCCCTGATCCGGGGTCTCCGCCCTCGTATCCAGGACCGGACTCGCCGAATCCAGGCCGCCTCGTCTCCGGCAAGGAACGGGCCGCAAGGGGAGGGGCTCTTCTCTGTCCGACGAGTCGAACCCAGGCAAGGCGGCTCATCTGCTACATCCCTCTCTGATCCAGGACGCGTTTGGCCTTACCCTCGCTTCGGGTGATGGTTTTCGGCGGTACGATCCTCACGGCGGCGCTGATCCCGATGATCCCCTTGATCTTGCGGGAGATCCTCTTCTCCATCTCCGCGATTCCCTCTTTTCCCGCCTCATAGATCTCAGGCTTCCCTTCCACGTCGATGCTCATCGTGTCGAGGTATCCCTTCTTCCTGATAATGATCACGTACTGGGGCTCGACCTCCGGTATGTCCAGCAGGAGGCTCTCTATCTGAGAGGGAAATACGTTGACGCCGCTTATGATCAGCATGTCATCGCTCCGCCCGTGGACCTTGTCCATCTTGATAAGCGTTCTGCCGCAGGCGCACTCCTCCCGCCTCAGGGTGGTGATGTCGCGGGTCCTGTATCTGATGAGCGGCATAGCCCGCCTGCGGATCGCGGTGAAGACGAGTTCCCCCTGGGTTCCCGGGGGAAGCACCTCCTCTGTGACCGGGTCGATGATCTCCGGGATGAAGTGGTCTTCGTTTATGTGGAGGCCGCTCTGTTCGGAGCAGTCAAAAGAGGTCCCCGGTCCTCCCATTTCGGTCAGCCCGTAAGCCTCCATGGCTCGAATGTCCATTCTCTCTTCAATCTCCTTGCGCATCTCTGCGGTCCAAGGCTCGGCACCAAATACGCCTATGCGGAGGGGAAGCCCCTTCATATCGATACCCATCTCTCTGGCCTTCTCGGCGATGGTGAGGGCATAGGAAGGGGTCGAGAAGAGAACCGTTGCGCCGAAGTCCTGCATGAGCAGAACCTGCCGCTCCGTCATTCCCGATGAGGCTGGGACGATGGTACACCCGATCTTCTCGGCTCCCTGGTGAAAACCGAGTCCTCCGGTAAAGAGACCCATGCCGTAAGCATTCTGGCACACGTCGCTCGATCGAACCCCGGCGGCAAAGAGATTCCTCGCCATACACTCGGCCCACTGGTCCACATCTTCCCGGGTGTAGGGTCCTGTTATGGGCTTGCCTGTAGTTCCCGATGAGGCGTGGATGCGGACTACCTCGTGCATGGGCACGGCGCAGAGGCCGAAGGGATAGTTGTCTCTCAGATCCGCCTTGTTGGTGAAGGGGAATCTTGCCAGATCCTCCAGGCTCTTGCAATCCTCGGGCTTCACACCGGCGTTGTCGAACTTGTTCCTATAATAGGGGACCCGCTCATAGACCCATTTGAGAGTCTCCTGGAGGTTCTTCAGCTGAAACTCCTGCATCTCCTTCAATGGCATGGTCTCGAACTTCTCATCCCAGTATTTCATCGCGACCCCTCTCTGTGGATTTATCGAGTCGAACGGCGAGGCGCAAGCTCCAAAGCATGTCCGCCGGCACTATCCGCCCCTGACTCCCGGATGCAAAGCCGTCTCGCCGCGGTGTCGATCAGTTCTGCTATAGCACAGAGCCCTCCGAGGTGTCAAGTCGCCACCGGGAAGGAGGAGTTCATCCCTCCTGTTGGCCGATCTAGACGGGCTGGACAAGGAGAAAACAAGGCCCGGGAGAGAAAGAGGTCTGCCGGTAGGGGCCGCCTGGTTCAGGAAATGTCAGGTGGAGATTCCGAGATAGGTCTCCATGACGGTCTCGCTTCGCCGCAGTTGTTCGCTCGTCCCCTCGAATTCGACCCTGCCCTTGTCGATGATATAGTGCCGCCCGGCCGTCTCCAGGGCCATACCGATGTTCTGTTCGGCAATGAAGATGGCCACGTCCTGCTGCTTGATGTTCAGGACGATACCCTTGATTTCCTGGACGATCAAGGGCGCCAGGCCTTCGGTCGGTTCGTCCAGGAGAATCAGTTTCGTCTTGCCCAAGAGGGCTCTGGCGATGGCGAGCATTTGGCGTTCTCCTCCACTCAGGTGCCCGGCAGGTTGTCTCTTCCTCTTCCCCAAGACTGGGAAGCGGTCGTAGACCGCACCCAGGGTCTCTCTCGTTCCCCTGTCGAGATCCGCCTTGATCATGGCGAGCCTCAGATTCTCTTCAACCGTCAGTCTGGGAATGATTTGT
Organism: Deltaproteobacteria bacterium; assembly: GCA_019308905.1. Classification (NCBI taxonomy): domain Bacteria; kingdom Pseudomonadati; phylum Myxococcota; class Myxococcia; species Deltaproteobacteria bacterium. Next base: position 68,034 of record JAFDHF010000004.1, on the reverse strand, counting down.
TTCCCCTGGGGAACGATCTTGATCCCGAGGTGGAAGATCACGTGGGGAGGTTTCCGGGCGATCTTCTCTCCGAGGAAAGTGATGTCCCCCTCCCTCGGTGGGGTCAAACCCATGATGCTTCGAATCGTCGTGGTTTTGCCTGCTCCGTTGCGGCCGAGCAGGGAGACAACCTCTTTCTCCCCCACATGGAGGGAGACGCCGTGGAGAACGTGGCTTGAGCCGTAATAGGTATGGATGTCTTCTACTTGGAGCACTAGAGGTCTCCCAGGTACGCCTGCCTGACCCTCGCATTTCTCTCCACCTCTTTGGGAGAGCCCTCTGCGATCTTTTCTCCATAGTGCATCACAAAGACCCTCTGGGACAGACTCATGACCACGTCCATCTTATGCTCGATAAGAAGGATGGTAAGGGTCTCGGAGAGCCTCTGGATGAGCCGCATGGTACTGCGGGTTTCAAGAGAGGACATCCCTGATGTGGGCTCGTCCAGAAGGAGCAGGTCAGGCTCCATTGCCAGGGCTATCCCGATTTCCAGATGCCGTTGGTCTCCGTAAGAGAGGTTCCTGGCCACCTGCTTTCTCTCTCCTATGAGTCCGATGGATTTCAGAATCTCCCCAGCCTTTTCATTCACCTCCTTGAGACGCCATGCAGGGGTAAAGAAGGCCGATCTCTTCCCGTGTTTCTGCTGGACCGCCAGCCGCACATTTTCAAAGACCGTAAGGTCCTGAAAGATGTTCGTGATTTGAAAAGACCGGGCAAGCCCCTTCCGTGCGATCACGTTTGGAGCCAGGGCGGTGATGTCTTCTCCTTTGAATACGACCTTTCCCTGGGTGGGACGCATCTTGCCGCTGATCAGATTGAAGAGGGTCGTCTTTCCCGCCCCGTTCGGCCCGATGATGGAGGAGAGCTCCCCTCTGTTTATCTTGAGATCGAGACGGTTGACCGCCAACATTAGACCAAAAGCCTTTGAGATACCCTGAGTCTCCAGGAGTACCGATGGGTTTCCGCCATTATTGCCTGACATCTGTTCTACCTTCCCAATTCCGATTTCATGGGGGAGTCCTGCTCAGGATCGACATGGGCCGCCCCCCCGAGCGGCGGGATCGGGGCCGGGGTCTTCCTGGCCGCACCCCGAGGCAGCGGGAGGTTCACAGCCGTTGAGACCCAGGAGACGAGGCTCCGTGAAAGTCCGACGATTCCCTGGGGTGAGTAGATCACGAAGGCCACGAAGATGCCTCCGAGGATGATTCGCCAGTGTTCCGTGTAGGAGCTGATAAGGTCCCTGGCAAAGAGGAAAACCATGGCTCCGATGATGGGACCGTACAGTGTCCCCATGCCGCCGAAGAGATTCATGACAAGGACCTCTGCCGAGGTGAGCCAGTTGAAGACATCCGGATCGACGAATCTGAGCAGGGCAAAGAGGGTACCTGAGACCCCGGCAATGATGCCTGAGACGACAAAAGCCCGCCGCTTGAAGACTCGAATGTCATAACCGACAAACTCGGCTCTCTCCTCGTTGTCCCTGATCGCCTGGAGTACTCGGCCGAACGGCGAGTTGACCAGCCTCACACATCCGTAGTAGACGGCGATGACCACGAAAAGAACCAGATAGAAAAGGACGTATGAATTACCGAGGCTGACAGCCAGGGGGGCGATGCCGACCTCTGGCCGGGGCACACCGATCAGCCCGTCCGACCCCCCGGTCAGGCTCTGCCAATTGAAGGCCACTTCGTGAAACATTTCTGCAAAGGCAAGGGTCAACATGGCAAAGTAGACCCCCTTGATCCTTATGGACAGATAACCGATGAGCCATGCAACCACTCCGGACAGTAGTATCGTCGCCAAGAAGGCGAGCCAGATCGAATCTGCCAGGTGGATGAGGGTCAAGGCCCCCGTGTAAGCCCCCAGACCGAAGAAAGCCGCAGGCCCCAAGGAGACCAGCCCCGTGTAACCCATGATTATGTCCACGCTGAGGGCGAAGAGTCCGAATATCAAGAGTTCGGTACCGAAACGGAGATAGAAGGTGGAATAGATCCTTGCTGCCGTTCCCAGAGGCACAAGGGCCAGCAGGAAAAGAAAGATGAGAAACCGCCAGTAGCGTCTCTCCGGTCCTTTGAGCAGTTGTGGAAGCTTCCAGGTCATCGGATCTCCTCGGTCCCAAGAAGGCCCTGAGGTCGAAACAGGAGGACGATTACCATCACCACATACATCATCGCCCCTGTAAAGGCCGGAAAGAGAATGACACTGAAGCTCTCGAGAATTCCGATGAGAATTCCGGCAAGAGCCGCTCCGGAGAGGCTCCCCAACCCCCCAACCACGACGACTATGAAGGCGGTGATAATGATGCCATCCCCCATATGGGGGTGAACGCTCAGGATGGGCGCCATCAAGACCCCGGCTGCACCGGCTATAGCAACACCGAGCCCGAAGACGACGGTGAAGTACCTCGAGATATCGATACCGAAGGCACTGGTAATCTCTCGATTGTAGGTGCCTGCCCGAATAATCAGGCCGAACCCGGTTCTTTTCAGCATGAACCAGAAAAAGACCGATATGGCGACTCCAACCGCAAGGACGAACAGCCTGTAGGATGGATATGTTATGCCGAGGAAGCCGACCATGCCCTCGAATCCCTTGGGTCTGGGGAAGAGGTGATAGGCCTTACCCCAGACCATTTCTGTAGCATCTCCGATGACCAGCACAAGGCCGAAGGTGAGCAGAATGTGGTAGAGGGGGCTCCTCCCGTAGAGAGGTCGAAAGGTCGTATACTCCAGACCCATACCGACGGCACCGACGATGACGGGAGCCGCGAGGAGAGAGAGCCAGAAGTCCCCGGTTGCCCTGAACAGGGTAAGCCCGAAGTAGGCCCCGAGCATGTAAAGGGCGCCGTGGGCGAAGTTGATTACCTCCATCAGGCCGAAGATGAGGGAGAGGCCCGAGGCGATTATCACGTACATGAAGCCCAGGGTCAGCCCGTTAAGGAGTTGCTTGAAGGCTACCTTGGCCGTCATCCTCGGCAGCACCCGATGCGAAGACAGCCACACCAGCATGGCGCACAGCCCTGCCACGATCAGAAACTTGGCCAGGGCCCTGCCATCCTTGAGGCTTCCAATCCTCTGGTTTTGTTCTGTTACGGGTTCCAATTCCGCCATCGAACCTGATCAGCCACCGGATGGGAGGGGGAGACGCCCCTCCCGACCGGTGTCCGGATTACTGGAATCTGCACTTCTGCTCGATGCCCGCAATGGCCTCTTTACCATTGAGCATCTTGCCGACGAGCTTCATGACAGGGAAGGGATAGTCTTTCACCTTGACGACCTGGCCGGCACCGATATTGCGGATGATCTGGTGATCTGAAGCCCTGAAGTACGATCTGCCCATAGGGGCGGTGTACTTTCTCTCTTTTTCAAGTTCGGCCAGAACCCTCCCGGGTTCCACCGACTTGGCGGCCTTGATCCCCTGGGCCATCATCATGACCGCCACATAGGCATTGTGAGCGAAATTGTCCGGGTACATCCCCCAGCGTTCGTAATAGGCCTTGATGAATTTCCTGTTCGTCTTCGATTTGTGGATGAGAGAGTACCGGTAGGCGCTGTAGTGGCCGAGGGCGATATCCCCGATCTCTCTGATATTGAACTGGAGAACCGGGTTCACCACGGGAAGGCGCCCATCCCCCTTACCGATCAGGCCCCCCGCCTGGGCCTGCTGCATGAAAGTCACCAGGGGAGACCCCAGGAGGCAACTTGCCACAAAATCCACCTCGCCGGCATCCCTTGCAGCTGATATCTCGGTGATGATTGCCGAGTGGTCTTTCAGTCCGAACCCTTTCTCTCCACTGTAGCCCACCTCTTCCAGGAAGTCCCGGGTCAATTTCCGCCAGCTGTCCCGCATTGAGATGCCGTAGGCGTACTCAGGAATTACCAGCCAGTAACGTTTGCCGAGCTTGCCACTGTCCACCAGGCCGCGTACCATATGGCTCAAAGCCTTGACTACTTGCCAGGTCATCAGCTCCGTGCGGAAGCCGTAACGGCTGCACCTGGCATCGGCAGTATTGAACATGTTTGTTCCCACCGTGGGATTGAAAAAGACCCTGTGGCGGTCGATGACCTCGCGAACCGCAAGGGCAGAACTGCTGCTGATGCAGCCCGTAATAAACTGGACCCCCCTCTTCTCGATCAGTTTTTCTGCTTTCTGGACCGCAACAGGAGCCTTGAGAGTGGTATCCTCCACGAACCACCGGATGTCCTCGAAGGGACCTCCTTTGGCCTTGAGTTCTTCCAGCGCCAGGGTCGCCCCCTGCATCTGCTGTTTTCCCAGAGTGGCAAAGGGTCCGGTAAGAGGCGGCAGCAGCCCCCACCTCACGCCCAACCCCCCGGCGTGGACCAGAGATACAGAAAGAAGTGTTCCAACCAAAAGAAAAACCGCCAGCCCTGCAATCCTGCTACTCTTCATTATCCGATACCTCCTTACTTGGATTTGTACCCCCTTGAAGAGGGCCACTCTGTTTGCTGTAAAAGGGTTGACCCCCCGTGCCCGTTTCTCCGATCTCCCGGTCTTTCCCGACCCTGACGGACAAGCCACCCCTTCAGAAGGAGTTTTACGCGGTGGAGATGGAAGGTGAGGTCTGACAAGGAGTCGGGAATGAGCCGGTTCAGGCTGGGTGGGAGCGAAAAACAGGGTCGCCCCCACCGATGGTAAAGTCGTACAAGATGGATCCAACGCGGGGAAGATAGCCGGGAGCTGGTAGGCAGGCTCTCATTGAGCCAGCCCGGTCGCTGGAGATAGAAGGAGATGCGTAGAGATACATCCTTTGACAAAGGCCTTTCAGAAAAAAGCACAGGTTCATGGACCTAAATCCTCTTTCCCTATGGAGAAGCAAACCATTACTCCCCCCCTCGCATCCCTCTGATGAGAACTCACCTGCTTTGCGTGCTCCCGATGCAAGCCGCACGTGTATAAACGTCAGAGAGAGTATACAGGAACCGGGAAAATTGTCAAGGTTATTTTCCCGGGAGTTCCCCGGGCCTTCGGAGGACACGTCGTAGGGTCTCTTGATTCCTGGAGATATTCCTCGACTCTCAAGGGGAAAGCCCTTGTTCCTTCGCTCCTGAGCCCACGCGGTGACCCTTACATGATAGGGTGTGCGGTCCCTTCAAACCCTCGCGTCGGCCCTATCGGGGTTTGAGAGGCAGTGGGGTTTGTTCAGTTGGGAGCCCGGCTGGGAAGCTCCGGTTGGTTCAGCCTCACGGAAACGACCTTGGAGATCCCGGGAGACTCCATGGTAATGCCGTAAAGGGTATGAGCGATCTCCATGGTCTTCTTGTTGTGGGTGATGACTATCAACTGGGATCGGCCCGACAGTTCCTGAATCATCTCGAGGAACTTTCCCACATTGGTGTCATCAAGGGGCGCGTCCACCTCGTCGAGCAGGCAGAAAGGGGTCGGCCTGTAGAGAAAGAGAGAGAAGACAAGAGCGATGGCCACCAGGGTCTTTTCCCCTCCGGAGAGGAGGTCGAGACGCTGGAGCCGCTTGCCGGGGAGTTGGACCATGATTTCGATGCCGGTCGAGAGAACGTCCTGCTCATCTGTCATGACCAGAGCCGCTTTCCCGCCGTTGAACAGCCGGGGGAACAGGACCTGGAACTTTTCGTTTGTCCCTTCAAAGGCCTCGATGAAACGCCTCTTGGTGGTCCTGTCTATCCGTTGGATGGCCTTCCTGAGCCGGCCGAGCGAGGCCCTGAGATCCTCCTGCTGGCCGGCCAAAAACTCGTAACGCTCCTTGAGATCCTCGTACTCTTGAAGAGCCACGAGATTCACCTCACCGAGGCCGTCGAGTGAGGCCTTGAGGCTCGCCAGCCGGTTCTGATCCGGGACGTTCCCGTTACGAACCTCCTCTGGAACAGGGGCGACCCTGATATCGATTCGATACTTTTCGAGGATACTCTCGAAGATGTGGTTCATCTTGAGGTGGGTTTCGGCCAGGCTGAGATTCTGTTCGTGGATTCTCCTCTTAAGATCCTCGAGGCGGATCTGATCGCGACGGCTCGCGTCTTCCAGGTCTCTGGCTCCCTTCGACTTCTCCTTGAGGCCCTGTTTCTCCAAGGTGAGCAGATCCTTTGCTTCTTCCTGTTTCTTTTTCCATTCCTTGAGATCCGCGCGCATCCGGGCGATGTCCTGCTCGGTCTTCTGAAGGATCTTGCCGTTTTCCTCCAGCATCTCGAGCCTCTTGGAGACCTGTCTTCTCAGATCCCTCTCCCTCTCCTCCAGTGAGTCGAGGCTTCTCTGGGCCCCTCTGTACTGTTCGCGCCACCGGGCGATCTGGACCTGGAGGCCGGTCATCTCCCGATCCATCCGTTCCTTCTCTTTCTCGGATTCCTCCAGCCTGAGTTTGGCCCTCTGGATGGTCTCACGTCTTGTTTCGAGATCCTGCTCCAGTTTCTGAAATTCCTGGCGGGCCCTCGAGATCTCCTCTTCAAGTTCACTGATCCGGGATTTCAGTTGGTCTCGTTCAAAGACCAGAACCCTGTGGCGCTTCTCCCTCTCCTCACCTTCTTGGATGAGTCTCTCCATTTCCCTTTCCGCGGCTACCAGTTCCAGGGCCAGCCCCTGTCTCTCCTTGTCTTTCTTTTCCAGACGGGACCGAGCCTCGGAGAGTCTCTGTCTGATCACCTGGAGTCTTGCCCTCGCTTGGTCGAGGTGGGACCTCTTTTGGGCGACCTGACCTGTCAGGCTCCTGATACCGGCCTTCCTCTCCAGAATCTGAAGGGACCGGCCGTCATGGCTTCCGCCGATAATGATCCCCGACCCATCGAAGACCTCCCCCCCCGGCGTTACGAGAGCCTGAAAGGAGCGGCCCTCATGCCAGACTCTCATCGCCTCATCGAGACTCTCCACCAACCAGACGTTTCCCAGGAGGAGACGGCCGATGTGTTCGTATCCCGGTTTCAACCTCACATGGTCGAGCAGAGGACCGACCACACCCCTGGTTCGGGCGAGTGAGTCCCTTGAATCGAACCGCTCTGCCTTCAGGTTCATGGGGATCACACCGATTCTCCCCCTGGCTTCCCTCTTTAGCAGGTCTACCGCCTTTAGTCCCTCTTCATGGCTCTCCACGATCACATACTGGAGACGATGGGCTAGAACGGCACTCACCGCGGCCTCGTAAGACGGCTCGGTCTCCACGATGTCGGCCACCAAACCTCGGATTCCGGTCGCCTCCGTCTCTCTGGCCAGCATCAGGGCCTTCACCCCCTCGTCGAAGCCTTCCAGACCCCTCTGGAGCTCTTCCAGGGATCGGAGTTTGGACCATGCGATCTGGTATTCCCGGTCGATCCGGCTCATGCGAAGCTCCGTCTCACCCGATTCCTTCTCCAAGAGGGCGACCTCCCCCTCCAGGGTCTTTACTTCCCCTTCACATCTGGCCTGCTTGGCCCTCAGAGACCCTTGAAGTGCCTCTTTTTCCAGGCGGAGGGAAGCGTTGCTTTTCACCTGGCCGCTTGCTTCCGCAATCTCCCTGTCGTTCTGGTCTTTTCTTGCATTCAGTTCCTTCAGATTTCTTTCACAGAAGGCAATCTGGTTGGCGGTCTTGGACTGCTGAGACAGGAGCTCCACAAGATCGGCTTTCTGATCTTCAAGATACCGGCCGGCCTGGCTCCAGCCGTCACGGAAGGCCTGCCACTCGGCCCTCCTTGCCTCGAGCTCTTTCTCTTTTTCGTTGACCATTCTGCCCAGATCGCTCGACTCTTCGAGAAGAGCCGCCCTCTGGTTCGCCGCATCCTGGAGCCTGGTGTTCAGCTCATCGATCTCTCCCCCGTACTGGACCTCCAGGTTCTTCAGGTTGGCTACCTCCCTTTGGCCGGCCTCGATTCGTTCCTCTTCCCTCTCGATTGCACCTCTGGTCTCGTAGATCGTCCTCTCGATAGAGGCGATCCGCTCTTCCCACTGGGCACGCTCGGTTCTCAGGGCCCTCAGGGTGTTCTCTCTCTCCTGGAGCCGTTCCGAGAGGGAATCCTCGTCCCTTTTCAGCTGGGCGAGTATCTTCTCGTTCTCCGCCTGTTCACCTCTCAACCGGGAATACTCCCCATAGGCCAAGGCGATTTCACATCGCCGGATCTCTTTGCGGAGACTCTTGAATCGCTCGGCCTTTTTCACCTGTTTCTCCAGGGACTGTATCTGGCGGCGGATTTCCCCCAGTACGTCCTGAATCCGGAGAAGGTTCTGCTCTGTCTGCTCGATCTTGGAGAGAGCCTCTCGCTTGCGATCCCGAAATTTTGCGATACCCGCGGCTTCCTCTATGAGGATTCTCCTCTCCTCGGGCTTTGCATGGATGATGGCTTCGACCTTTCCCTGTTCCACGATGGAATAGGCCTGGTTGCTGATGCCCAAGTCGAGAAATAGATCGACTACATCCCTGAGTCTGCACGGTCTCTTGTTTATGAAGAATTCGCTTTCTCCTGACCGGAAGAGGCGGCGGCTGATCATGATCTCGTCGAACTGCTTGTATCGATCCGGACATCCGCCGTCGTCGTTGGCAAGAACCAGGTTGACCTCGGCCATTCCCAGGGGTTTGGTTCCATCGGAGCCGGCAAAGATCACGTCCTCCATTACCTTTCCTCGGAGATGCTTGGCGCTTCTCTCGCCCATCGCCCATAGAATAGCGTCGAGGATGTTGCTCTTCCCGCACCCGTTGGGACCGACGATGGTGGTGATTCCAGAGGGAAAGGAGAAGTTGATCCTGTCGTAGAAGGACTTGAACCCGTGAATCTCAATCGATCTTAGTCTCATGACTGGGCTCCCGGTTGCCGCATCTTGAAATCCCGATCATCTCTCCCTGGATTCTCAAAGACTCTTGAATCAGGAGGATCCGTGGGACCCCTCTCCCCCTCGAATGTATTCCATGGCACTCGCGAGGCGTTCCAGGACCTTCTGTTTTCCGAGGATGTCCATGACTTCAAAAAGCCCCGGACTCGCGCTCCGCCCTGTAAGGGCCACCCGGACCGGCTGGGCCACCTTCACGAGCCTGACCCCCATCTTTTCCGCCAGCTTCCGAAACATCGTCTCCAGGGTCTGCTCATCGAGGTTTTCCATGGATCTTATCTCCTCTGCCAGCCTTTCAAGAGCTGGGAGAGCCTCCGGTCTGAGAAACTTTGCGGCGGCCTTTTCCTCGTATTCGACCTTCTCCTGGAACCAGAACTCGGCCTGGTCGGCCATCTCCACCAGCGTCTTGGCCCTCTCTTTGAGGGCCTCAACGATTCTGGTGAGTCTCTCCCCTTCCTCGACCGCGTATCCCTTCGCCCTGATGTAAGGGATAAGAAGACGGGCGATCTCCTCTGGCCTGCTCGCCTTGATATGGTCGCCGTTGATGGCCCGCAGCTTCTCTGGATCGAACATACCGGGCGAAGTGCCCACGTTGTCCAGGGTGAACTTTTCGATCATCTCCTCAACGGTAAAGAACTCCTGATCTCCGTAAGACCACCCGAGTCTGACCAGGTAGTTCATGAGACCCTGGGGCAGGTAGCCCATGTCTCTGTATGCGAGTACTGACTGGGCGCCATGACGCTTGCTGAGCCGTGTCTTGTCGGGTCCGAGTATCATCGGCACATGGGCGAACTCGGGCACAGGGAAATCGAAGGCCCTAAAGAGGAGAATCTGGCGGGGTGTATTGTTGACATGATCGTCCCCCCTGATGACATGGGTCACACCCATGGTGGCATCATCCACCACAACGGCGAGGTTGTATGTCGGCATTCCATCGCTCCGGAGTATGATCAGGTCGTCGAGTTCCGAGTTTTCAAAGACGATCTCCCCCTTGATCAGGTCGAAGAAAGCAGTCTTCCCCTCCTGAGGAGAGCGAAACCGAACGGCATAGGGACGGTCTGGGAAAGGGGGTTTGAGGTCCCGGCAGGTGCCGTCATACTTAGGCTGCCTCTTCTCCTTGATGGCCTGCTTTCGCTTTCTTTCGAGCTCCTCGGGGCTGCAAAAACAGCGATAGGCCTTTCCATGATCGAGAAGCCGTTGGACATGGTCTCTGTAGATATGGAGCCGCTGGGATTGGAAGTAGGGTCCCTCGTCCCAATCGAGTCCGAGCCACCTCATGCTCTCAAGTATGCCCTCGACAGACTCGGAGGTCGATCTGGCCACATCCGTGTCTTCCACCCGGAGGATGAACTTCCCTCCATAATGCCGGGCGAAAAGCCAGTTGAACAGGGCTGTCCTGGCTCCCCCGATGTGGAGATATCCGGTGGGACTCGGAGGGAATCGGGTACGTACCTCTCTGCTCATTGCTGTCTCTCTGACGATCTGCTAAGAATATGCTCCGTACGGCACCTCATGGGGCTGGAGGCTCTGGGTCCTGGAACCGCGAAAGGCCTTCCGGCTACCCATACCCCCTGTCCTGTTCCGTGTCACAGATCGTGCCTCCATCGGGTTCGGTTCGGCTTGGAGCTTCACTTCCCCTTGAGGAAGTCGAAACGTCTCTGTTGGGGGGCCATCTGGTACTTCGACTCTTTCAACCACCTGATGATTTCGCTTTTCAGATAGCGGTATTCTCTTCCCACTTTTCCATAGGGCAGATTGCGGTCTCGCCTGAGTTTCCAGAGAGTCGTTCTGGAGACTCCGAGCAGCTCCATCAATTCCGCCTCGTTGAGGATCTCCTTGTCCTTCAATTCCATGCCAGAACCTGTTTGCCGCTCCTGACCGAACACCCATCTTAACATAAGTTAAAAAACATAAACAAGAATAATCGTAAAAAAACTACAAGTCAAGCCGTTTTCCTAAGTGAAGCCCCGTCCGATTCTCAGGGCGAGTCCTCGACTCCCTTTCCATGGGGATCCGATCGTCTGTCCGATCCCGATCAGGGTGGGGCGGTGTCCTTGAAGTGCCGGCAAACTCAGGCCTTTTCTCGTCCTTGACAAGCAAAGGGGGATTGGGTTACAATCACCTCCGTTCTGGTCGGTGACTCGCCCAATAAACCCTTTAAAATTCGTAGGTTGCTTTTGGTGGCCGCGGGATGATCGAAATCAATCAGAGCCTCATCATTCAGATTGTCAATTTTCTCATTTTCATCTTTATTCTGAATGAGCTTATCTTCAAACCGGTCGTGAGGGTCATGAACCAGCGGCGGGAGCGGATCGAGGGGACCATGGAGCGCGCCGGTCTCATGGGGAAGGAGGCTCAGGAGAAGTTCGAGGCCTATGAGCGGAGAATCTCGGAAGCCAAGACTCAGGCGGCCGGTGAAAAGGAGAGACTCCGCCGGCATGGAGAGACCCTTTCCAAGGAGATCGTTGAGAAGGCCCGGGCCGAACTGGCACGGGACATTCCGATTATCCGCAGGCAGATCGCCGAGGAGAGGGATCGGGTGAGACGCGAACTTGACAGGAAGGCCCAGGACATGGCCAGGGAGATAGCGTGCAGAATACTCGGAAGGGAGATCTCGTGAGGAGAAGGAGACTGCCCGGCGGGAGACATGCCTGGTCCCTCGGAGTCTTGCTCGTCTTGATCGGTTTTTTGCCAGGGTGTGCGCTGATCGAGAGGGTTACACATAACCCGTGGCTGAGCTTTGCCTTCAAGGTAGTGAACTTCGCGATTCTTGCGGCCCTTCTTGTGAAATTCCTCTCAAAGCCGCTGGGTACCTTTCTCAAGAGGCGGCAGGCCGAAGTTAAGAAGGCTCTGGAAGAGGCCGAGAGGGCGAGATCAGAAGCCGAGAAGAAAGCGAAGGAGTACGAAGCGCGACTCGCCCGTATGGATGAGGAGATCCAGGGGATCCATCAGGCCTTGAGGGAGGAGGGAGAGAGGGAGAAGGCGAGGCTCATCCGTGAGGCCGAACAGATGGCAGAGAAGATCAGGGAGCAGGCCCAGGTGACAGCCCGGCAGGAGATCCGGGCGGCTCAAAGAGTTCTCAGGGAGGAGATGGCCGACCTGGCGGTAAGGCTTGCCGAGGAGATAGTCAAGAGAGGAATAACCGAGGCGGACCAGAAGAGGCTTGTGGAGGAGTATATAGACCAGATGGAGGCCCTCCGGTGACCAAGCGGACTATTGCTCGTCGATACGCCAAGGCCATGCTGATCCTTGCGAAAAAGGAGGGGATCGTGGAGCAGATCGACGACGAGTTCTCCTCCCTGGTGGTTCTCATGGACAGGGTGAAGGTCTTTTGGCAGGTGATGACCAACCCGCTTTACGATGTGGACCGGCGGAAGCTGGTTCTGTCAGAGGTCGCCCGGATGACTGGGATGAGTCCCCCCGTCTCCGGCCTTCTCGGGCTTCTTTTGGAGAAGGGTCGGATGAAGTACCTTCCTCTGGTCCTGTCGGTCTACCATGAGATGGCCGATGAAGCCATGGGTCGTGTCCGGGCGAGGGTCTACACGGCGATGGAACCGACCAGTGAACAGACCGAGAAGATCCGGGAGAAGCTGGCAAGGATCATGGGAAAAGAGGTGATCGTTGAGATCACCCGAGACGGTTCGCTTCTGGGAGGCATGGTTACCAAGATCGGGGGGCTGGTGTTCGACGGGAGTCTGAAGAGTCAGCTGGCAAGGATGAGAGAGAGTCTGGCAAGGGGGTAATTCCATGGAGATAAAGGCTGAGGAAATCAGTCGCGTTATCGAAGAACAGATAAGGGGGTACCAGAGGGAGATCGATGTCAGTGAGACCGGTGTGGTTCTCAGTGTCGGTGATGGAATAGCGCGGATCCACGGCCTGGAGAATTGCATGGCCGGGGAACTCCTCGAGTTTCCCCACAATGTCTTCGGAATGGTGCTCAACCTGGAGGAGGACAACGTAGGGGCGGCTCTCCTTGGAGAGGACTTCCTTATCAAGGAGGGCGACCTCGTGAAGAGAACCAAACGGATCGTCGAGGTCCCGGTGGGGGAAGCCCTTGTCGGCCGCGTGGTGAATGCCCTGGCCCACCCCATTGACGGGCTTGGACCCATCGAGTCCGATGAATTCCGAGGCGTTGAAAGGAAGGCCCCCGGAGTGGTGGTTCGCCAGCCGGTCAAGGAGCCGCTCCAGACGGGGCTGAAGGCCATCGACTCGATGATACCCATCGGCCGGGGTCAGAGGGAACTGATCATCGGAGACCGGCAGACAGGGAAGACCGCGCTGGCTATAGACACGATCATCAACCAGAAAGGCACAGACGTTATCTGCATATATGTCGCCATTGGACAGAAACAATCCACCGTGGCACAGGTGGTCGACAGGCTCAGAAGCTTCGGCGCCATGGATTACACGATAGTGGTCTCTGCTACGGCCAGTGAGTCGGCTCCCATGCAGTTCATTGCCCCTTACGCCGGGTGTGCAATGGGAGAGTATTTCAGGGACAATGGAAGGCACGCCCTGGTGATCTATGATGACCTCTCAAAACACGCCTGGGCTTACAGGCAGATGTCGCTCCTCCTGAGAAGGCCCCCGGGCAGGGAGGCCTACCCGGGCGATATTTTCTATCTCCATTCCAGGCTTCTCGAGAGGGCGGCCAAACTGAGTGATGGACTGGGTGGGGGATCGCTGACGGCCTTGCCCGTTATTGAGACCCAGGCAGGTGATGTTTCCGCCTATATCCCCACCAATGTCATCTCCATCACGGACGGCCAGATCTACCTGGAGACCGATCTCTTTTACTCCGGCGTCCGTCCTGCGGTCAACGTGGGCCTCTCCGTGTCGCGGGTAGGCGGTAACGCTCAGATCAAGGCAATGAAGCAGGTTGCCGGCTCCCTCCGTCTCGACCTTGCACAGTACAGGGAGATGGCGGCTTTTGCACAGTTTGGAAGCGATCTGGACAAGGCCACGCAGGCCCAGTTGGCCCGAGGCTCGCGCCTGGTGGAGGTGCTCAAGCAAGGACAATATCAACCCCTTCCCGTGGAAAAGGAGGTCGTCATTATTTACGCGGGGGTGAACGGGTGGCTGGACGATATCCCGGTGGAGAGCATCGCGAAATTCGAGAAGGAGCTCTACGATTTCCTCGATACCAAGTATCCCGAGATCGGCCGGGCCATCGGTGAGAAGAAGGAGCTGGATGATCAGATCCAGGAGAAACTCGACGGTATTCTCCAGGAGTTCAAGGAGAAGTTCACCCATTGATTGATGGGGATAGTGCGTGATCCATGAGTCGTTGTTCGGGCCTTTGACGCAATGCGGATATTCGGCTGGTCGAGAGGTTGAGTTGTCGATCGGTTTATCGAGCGGATGAGTGGCCTCTGTCTGGGTTTCGGGGTTTGGCATTCGACATTGTAATCTTCCATTCGGTACTGGATACCGATTCAACTGATATTCGAAATACGGGTCCTCTATGGCTACTCTCAGGGATATTCGCCGGAGAATCACGAGCATAAAGAACACCCAGCAAATCACAAAGGCGATGAAGATGGTGGCGGCGGCCAAGCTGCGACGGGCTCAAGAGAACATCATCGAGGCCAGGCCTTATGCCATCAAGCTCAGGGATGTTCTAGGGAGTCTCAGCCTGAGGACAGATCCCAGGGCCCATCCGCTTCTTGCCAGGCGGGAGGTCCGGCGGGTGGAGATCATACCCATCTCTTCGGACAGGGGGCTGTGCGGGGCGTTCAATCAGAACGTCTTTCGCATTACGGAACGCTTCATCCGTGAGAATCGGGAATTCTACGATGGGATAACCCTCAGCACCATCGGCCGGAAGGCCCTGGAATACTTCTCGAGGCGTAATTACACGATTCGCAGTAAGTATGTCGGGATCTTCAGCACCTTGACCTATGAAACCGCTTCGGCCGTTGCGGGCGAGGTGATCGGAGCCTATACGGGCGAGACGATCGACGAGATCTATCTGGTTTACAATGAGTTTCGGTCGGCCATATCCCAGCGGCCGGTGATGGTGAAGCTTCTGCCCATCGATCCGATTCCCGTGGAGCCCGGATACGTGGTAACCTCCTACATGTACGAGCCGAGTGAGGCAGAGATCCTGGAGACACTCCTGCCCAGGTATGTTGAGTACCAGCTCTACCGGGCTCTTCTGGAATCGCAGGCCAGCGAACACGGAGCCAGAATGACCGCCATGGATTCGGCCACCAACAATGCGGAGGAGATGCTCGGGAGGTTGACCCTCCATTATAACCGGGTCCGCCAGGCAGCGATTACGAAAGAACTCATGGACATCATCGGCGGGGCCGAGGCGTTGAAATGAAGCGACCGTATCATTGCCGGCAAAGAAGGGGTAATAATCATAATGACAAATGACAAAGCCCGAAGTTCAAATGGATGCCGAATGTCAAATGACGCAATGGGAATCATTGCTGGCCGGATAGACTCGAGCAACACAACGGACGGAGTAGAGACACAAACGGGAGAGTAATCATGCGAGAGGGGAAGGTGGTCCAGGTTATCGGGCCGGTGGTCGACGTGGAGTTCGAACCAGGAGAACTGCCTCAGATCTACAATGCCCTGAGAATAACGAATCCTGCACTGGGTGACAAGGAGGGTAACCTTGTTGTCGAGGTGGCTCAGCATGTGGGAGAAAACACGGTTCGCTGCATTGCCATGGACTCCACGGATGGGCTGGTTCGGGGAATGAAGGCGGTCGACACCGGGCAGCCGATCACCATGCCGGTGGGCCGGGAGGTGCTGGGGCGGGTTCTCAACGTGATCGGTGAACCCGTCGATGAGGGACCTCCCATAAAGACCGAGAAGCGCTATCCCATCCATCGGCCTGCTCCGAGCTTTCTCGACCAGAATACACGGGTTGAAGCCTTTGAGACCGGAATCAAGGTGATCGACCTTCTCGAGCCCTATGCCAGGGGAGGGAAGATCGGACTGTTCGGCGGGGCAGGTGTCGGGAAGACCGTGGTGATCATGGAGTTGATCCACAACATAGCCACCCAGCACGGTGGGTTCTCCGTCTTTGGAGGTGTGGGGGAGCGGACCCGCGAGGGGAACGACCTCTGGCTCGAGATGAAACACTCCAAGGTCATCGACAAGGCGGCCCTGGTTTTCGGGCAGATGACGGAACCTCCCGGAGCGCGGGCTCGGGTGGGTCTGTCGGCTCTCACGGCGGCCGAGTATTTCAGAGACGAGGAAGGCCAGGATGTTCTCCTCTTTATCGACAATATCTTTCGATTCACCCAGGCCAACTCGGAGGTTTCGGCACTGTTGGGGCGGATGCCTTCGGCTGTCGGCTATCAACCCACCCTTGCCACCGACTTGGGGGAACTCCAGGAGAGGATCACCTCCACGACCAAGGGCTCGATCACATCTGTGCAGGCCATCTACGTGCCCGCCGACGACCTGACCGACCCCGCCCCTGCCACCACCTTCTCACATCTCGATGCTACCACGGTCTTGTCGCGGCAGATCGTGGAGATGGGGATCTATCCCGCCGTCGACCCCCTCGACTCCACTTCCAGGATACTCGATCCATCTGTGGTGGGGGAGGAGCATTATCAGACGGCTCGTGCGGTTCAGCAGATCCTCCAGAAATACAAGGACCTTCAGGACATAATCGCCATCCTGGGGATGGACGAGCTTTCCGAGGACGACAAGCTGATCGTTGCCAGGGCGAGAAAGATCCAGCGATTCCTTTCCCAGCCGTTTTTTGTGGCCGAGGAATTCACCGGGACGGAAGGCCGTTATGTCAAACTGCCCGATACGATCAGGGGTTTCAAGGAGATCGTCGAAGGCAAGCACGACGAGATCCCGGAGCAGGCCTTCTATATGGTCGGGACGATCGAGGAGGCCCTTGAAAAGGCGGAGAAACTTGCAGGCTGAGAGGCGGGCTGCCGCGGGACCTGCTGCCCCGGTTGGCCGGTCGGGCGGGAAACAGGTGGGTGCCGGAAAAGGGGCTTCCGGAATGAGCTCCCCGCGCAAGAGACGATGAAATGAAGGGAAAGATTCTCTTTGAAGTAGTGAGTCCCCAGCGGCTGGTGGTGAGTGAGGAAGTGGACGAGGTGACAGCACCCGGCGTGGAGGGTGAATTCGGAGTTCTTCCGGGCCATATCCCCTTCATCACGACCCTGAAGATCGGAGAGATCATGTATCGCCGGGGTGCCTCCAGGCGTTACATGGCGGTGACATGGGGCTTTGCCGAGGTTCTGCCGGACAAGGTCACGATCCTTTGTGAATCAGCGGAACTCGCCGACGAGATCGACATTGCCAGGGCGGTGGCGGAAAGGGAGCGGGCCGAGGCCCAGCTCAGAAGGATGGGTGTTGCAGACAAGGACTACTGGAAGGTAAAGGGTTCCCTGGACAAGGCGATTACCGAGGTGGTCGTCTATGGGAAAAAGACCTGACAAGGGGCTGCTGTCACGTCTTTTCCCTGTAACAGTCGAGACAGAGGAGGTCCTCTCCTTGAGGGGGCCTGACCTCTAGTGTGAGCTCCTTTCCACAGGATGCACATCTTACTTTGAAAGTCTTCTTAGGTACTCGCCTCTTGGAACCCCTCCGGGGAAGGGCCCTCCTTTTTCTGGCCATATGTGCTCCTTTGCGGGGTAGCCCTTGCCATTACAGGGGCAACCTCTATCCCAGTCAGCGGCTCTCCATACATAAACAGGCGGTTGAAGCCTCCACCCAACAAAAAAAACCGCCCAAGCCTCCAGAGCTGCGCGGTTTTTTTCCAAAAACGAGCCGGTCCGGCTTACAAAATAAACAATATGTCTATTTGTCCTGATCGTCAATAGACTCTGCGGGTGAGCTTTCCTATTTTCTGAGAAGACCCTTGTCGCCGAGTGACATTGCGGAAGCGGTGGGGTATCCACCGGGTGGGACCGGCAGTCCCCTTTGCGGCGGGTTCTCGAGGGTCCGGCGGTACGGCAGATAGGGGGAGTCGCTGATCCCTCGCCTTGCACTCCTTGCTGAACAGTTCCAGGGGCGGGGGATGCAACTCCTCACAGGGTGGTAATCTTCAGATAGACCAGAGCGATGATGACGCCAAGGATCGCGAGAACAACGATTGCTCCCTTCCTTCTCGCTGAGAGTTCCTTGAGGATTCGAGCCGAGGCCCTCTGGACCTTCCTTGCCTGCCTGACCGCGGGTTTGATGTATTGGTCGATCCGCGTGATGGCAAGGGTATGGGTGGCGGCCCTCGCCTTGATCAACTCGGATCTGGCGTCTTCAAAGGTCTCCTGGATATCCGCGAGGCTCTTGCCAGAATCCTTTACTTCCTCCAGACTCCTGGCAGCTGCCCGAACCTCTCGGACCCCTGTATCGATTCGAGTCTTGATCAGGCGGGCAAGGCGGATCTGCTTGGAGTCGGCGTCGTGACACTCACCGCAGTGTCTCTCCTCCTCTCCCTCGTAAAGGGCCGTGGTTGCATGGACCACGTCATGATCACCGTGGCAGTCTATACACCGGGCGACCTCCTCGTTGGTCTGCTCGAAGTAGTGGGGACTCTCCTTGAAGAGGCTGCCGATGGTGCCGTGACACATCTGGCAAACCGTTGTTATTATCTCATAGCCCGGGGGGTTGGCACTGTGAAAGCCGTGGCAATCCGAACAGGTGGGTGCCCGGGGATCGTGCCTCTCGAGGAGCATCCTTCCATGAACACTCTTGGTGTACTGTTCGTACTGATCCGCCGGAATCCTGTATCTGCCCATCATTTCCCTGTCAGAGTGGCAGCGGGCACACGTCGCAGCGATGTTGGCCTTGAAGACCCTGGAAAGGGGATTGTCCTTGCCTTTGATGTCGTGTGACCCGTGACAGCTGATACAGGTGGCTGTGCGCGGGTCTCGCTTTTCGTACAGAAGCCTGCCGTGATGGCTCGTCTTGTAGAGGGCCAACTGGTCGGTCCTCAGATTGTAGCGCTTCATCCGTTGGGGGTCGGCATGGCAACTGGCACAGAACTCGGGGATCCGATCAAAGGGCGGCTTGCCGGTAAAACCCTTCTTCCCTGAATGTGCCGTGTCTTCATCAAAGGAGGCCGGGTCCCCGCCGTGGCAGTCGTGGCAGGTCACCTCCTGCTGGGTGTGGATGCTTTGCCGGGCGAGGCTGACCGGTTCGGCGAATTTCCCTCCCAGACCTGAATGGCAACTGACGCAGGAGCTCTCATCCCCTGCGGTCCCCTCTGTCCACGCCGTATTTATCGTCCCAGACAGGACGATCATGACGGAAAAGAGAATCACCCCGCCCTTCAAGGCGGCCATCCTCTCCATGGAAACCCCTCCTGAGAGTGATCGAGATGACGAGCCGGAATCCTGTGGATTCACGATCCAAAAGGCCCCGGCCGCCTCCCCAAAAGATCCGCATCACTTCACATAGCCCAGATAGACCAGCAGGGCGTAAGCAACAAGTGCTGCCAGTCCGATGGAAACCATGACAGGCCTCCTGCCGGGATGGCGTTCCGGGTTCTTGTCAAAGAAAGGAAAGAACATCAGTACGAGCACGACGAACAGCTGTGCGAGGATTCCCACCACTTTGGGGGCCCAGGCCCCGATGAAGTCGAGATACTCGGTGAGCTGGAGAAACTTGTAGTTGGCCAGGAAATACCATTCCGGTTTCAAGTGGGCAGGAGTGACAAAAGGGTCGGCCGGAAAGAAAACTCCCCGTGTGGGTCACAAGGGACCCGATATCCCCTGCTTTCTCACCATGCCGAAGTGAAGAAACAGGAAGATGAACGTCAAAGCCGGCAGAATGATTACATGAAGGGTAAAGAACCGGTTCAAGGTGAGTTGCGAGAGTTCGGGTCCTCCCCGGATAAAATACTCGAGCTTTTTCCCGATCAAGGGGAAGGCCCCGGTGGCATCGGTCACAACCGTGGTGGCCCAGTAGGAGACCTGGCTCCAGGGGAGTAGATATCCCGAAAAGCCGAAGGCCAGAATCAGGATCAACAAGACCACTCCGACCACCCAGTTGAAGTCTCTCGGCGGTTTGTAGGCTCCGTAGAAGAAGACCTTTATCATGTGGGAGATTACCATTAGAATCATCAGGTTGGCTGCCCAGTGGTGGAGCCCTCTGATCAGCCAGCCATAGGGGACGACGTTGGTGATCAGAACCACACTCTGGTACGCCTGCCTGGTTGTCGGCCGGTAGTAAAGCATCAGGAGTGTACCTGTCACAAGGAGGACGAGAAAGAGGAAGAAGGAGACCCCTCCAAAGCAGAAGGTCCAGTTGACATGAGAGGGGACCGGCTTTTTCAGATTCTTCTTGATGGCGTCGATGATGCCGAGACGCTCGTCCAACTCCCCGTACAAGACCCCGGTGAAGAGGGTGATCAGGTTGACCGACTCTCTGGCGAGTGTCCTTCTCTCGAATTCCTGGTCTTCCTTTTCGACCTTCTTGTATTCTTCCGCCATCGGAGAGCCTCCACGGGCTTTTTTGCAAAAGGGGCGTTATCCCTCAGGTTATGAGAATCCGGTCTCCCACGATCTTCACGGTGGCCGTGGGAAGAGGGCTGGGAGCAGGTCCCGAGATGACGTTGCCGCTCAGGTCGAAAAAGGCCGCATGACAGGGGCACGCGAGTTGCTTGAGCTGGGGATCCCATCGGACTATGCACCCGAGATGGGTGCAGATCGCATTTATGGCGTAGATTCCAGTGGCTGTGCGGACGACCACGTAGGGCTTCCCCTGGTGCCTGACGGTCTTGGCCCCTCCCACCGGGAGGTCAGCGAGGGATATGGTGGTCACGCCTTCGGATTTTCCCACTCCGATCATCTCCTTGGTGGGCCATACGTACCGGAAGACCGTATTGACCACCACTCCGAGCCCCACCAGCAGCGAACCTCCGAGCATGAGGTTCAAGAAGGATCTTCTCTCCTCTCTGGCTTCCGGAGCCATACCGTCCTCCATTACCTCGGGTTGTCCGGTCCGCCCGGCTGAACGACTGGATTGTAACACAGAACCCCCCTTTTCTTAACCCCGGTCTTCGGGCATGTCCGAGAGCCCCGGGGTGCTTCCCTTCAGCCGGATTTCGGCTCCTGGAACAAAACAAAGGCGAGATCCCGGCTGCTCGATCCCGCCCTTGCGCCTTGGCAGAGCCTGGTGGAGAGCTATTTCCCCAGGGTATGGGCCACCTTGGCATAGCGTGCGGCCCAGGCGGCATCCCTGTCGAGGTGGCACTTGAGACATGCAAATTCGAGGGTCAGGTAGCCCTTGGCCCATTTGCCGTCTTCGGAAAACATCTTGGCCTTGGGATCCGTGTCGATCTTGAACAGATGGGTCTTGACGTCCCCCTGCCAGCGCGCCAGAGACACGGCCGACTTCGTGGCCTTAGGCATGTGGCAGTCCGTGCAGGTCTTGCCTACCCTCTCCATCTTGCTTCCCTTGAATTTCTCGGCCACATCCCCGTGACAGCTGGAACAATCGGCAATAATTGCTGCCTGAAGCGGTTTGTGGGGGTTGTGGCAGTCGACGCAGTCCATGTCCTTATGGGGGCTTGCCAGGAGCTCGTTGTACTGCTCGTGGTGCCGGATGAACCCGTGACCTGCCGGGATCTTGTCCGGCGCCCCCCTTACATGACACTTGCCGCAAGAGGCGGCAGAGGTGTCTACCATGATGTTCCCCTTTTTCGGGGCCTCGGCGTGGGCTTTTCCCGGGCCGTGGCATTCCTCGCAGGTTATGCCCGGAAATGCCCATGTACCTGTGATTCCAGGCAGACCGTCCTGGTGGCCCTCTTTGGAGTAACCCGTGGTGTGACACTTCCCGCAGTTGTACGGCTTTTTCTGGCCTGGATGATAATCGACCCAGCCGCCCGTGGCCAGGTTGTACTGGTTCTTCCCCTTCACGTCACGGTTCTTCCCCGTCACGGTGATGATATAGCCGTCCTTGCCCACGTACCTTGCTTTCCATCGTCGGCCGCCGATCACATAGGTGATATCGTCCCAGGTATACCCTTTCGGCAGGGGAAGCCCCGCAATACGGGCCTCTTCCGCGGGGCGAAGCTTGTAGGGGTGGGCGGTGGCCCGATAGTCGTTATAGGTGTCCTGATGGCACTCCGCGCACTTCTGGGGTCCCACGTAACCCTTCTTGGCCCATTGCGGGCCCGGGGTCTCCGACTTGAGGATGATTCTCCCAGCCCCTGTCCGGCTGGCGGTCACGACGCACCCTGCAAAGACAAGAGCCACTGCGATCAGCCAAATCCTCCTCTTCATAGCTCGCCCTCCTTACCTGGTTTTTGGAATAACCCGGCCTTTCTGCCCAGAACCAGCGTCTTGCTGCCCGGCTATACCCGGGGATTCGAGGCTTTGGTACTACATTGTAGGATAGAGAAGCAGGCTTGTCAAGAAAAAAGTTCAGCGGAGTTTCCTGATTTTTGGAGAACGCCCTTGTCCGAGAAGCACATTGAAGGAACCGGTGAGGTACCCATCGAGGGTGAGGGGGGAGGGGAAAGGTCGTGTTCGTGATTCGTGTTCGTGTTCGTGATTCGTGTTCGTGGGGCGTGGCTCGTGATTCGTGGGTCGTGTTCGTGGGGAAGGGGCAGGAATTCCGCGAACCTTGATAGGGTCACCGGGAGAGCCTGGGAGCGAGGGGAGGGGGTGTTGCCCGGCCAAAAAGAGAGGGAAACTATAAGGTCGGATACTTGCAAGAACCCTTGGCCGAAGATTCGGGGGGCCTCCCACCAGACCTCCACGGGTCGAGCCAATCCCAGAGGGAAAAGGCCGGTTCCCCTCTCTGAGAGGACCCTGTGGAAGGATTACCGGTTCCCCCCCTGTGCGAGTTCCAGGAAGAAATCCCGGAGCCTGTGGTGGCCGCAGGGCCTGCCGATCATGTCCATGGTGGAGGTGACCTGCATGGCACGAAGGAGTGTCGCGGCATTGGCATTGAAGGGGCTTAACAGAGAGCTTCCCACTCCGAGCAGCCAAGGGGGGATGGAGCGGATCCTCGGGGGGCGCCGGAGAACTTCGAAAGCGAGTTCCCCGATCTGCCTGACCGTGAACGTATCAGGTCCCCCAAGGGGGAGCGCCTGGTTGTGGGCGGCGGGATCGCGGATCGACCGGACGACCTGGTCGGCAAGGTCGGCCCCATGGATGGGGTTGATGCGGGTGGTTCCTTTGCCTATGACGTAGAAGACACCCCGCCTGGCCATTTTGAAAAGCTCCCCCATATCATTGAAAAATCCGGTGGGCCGGAGGACCGTCCAGGTGAGACCGGATGCGATGAGGCTGTCGACGACCCTCTCCCTGGCCTCTGCAGCCAGAACCTGTCTTCTGATCCGCTCCCCGTTGACCACGGAAACAAAGATAAACTGGCGGACACCCGCATCGACAGCCCTGTTGAGGATGTTCATGTTCGCCTGGAAGTCGACCTCCCAGAAGGTCGGCCTGGGAGCGAAGGAACGGAGGCCGATGGAGGTAAAGACGACATCGATACCATCGCAGACTCCTTCGAGGGTGTCATTGCGGGTGGCCTGTGCCACAAAAACCTCGTCGCAGGCGTCACGTACCCAGTCGAGCCGTTCAGGGCTGCGCACGAGGGCACGGACCGGGAAACCGCTGCGGTGGAGGGCGGCCACCACGTGACGGCCGAGATACCCAGTGGATCCGGCCACCAGCACTCTGGTGCCGGGAGGCTTTCTTCTATTCATCGGCCTCTACACCCCATTTTTCGGGGCTGAAGGGTTTGCCCGAGGTTCGCCCAACACGGTCAGGTCTCCTGGATGATTTCCAGGTGGGCAAAACGGAGCGAGAGAGTCTTGACGCCGACGGATGGAAAGTAGGCAACGATCCGTTGCTGGCCCTTTTCTCCTTCCCAATACCGAACGGTCCCCTCTCCGAACTTCGGATGCCTCACGCGCTGTCCGACCCTCAAGGAGGGGAGGTCGTCCATTTCATCAATCGGGGTTTCATAGGTCGGTTCCACGGGCTGTTCGAGGAACGCCGAGGTGTCGCGCCGACGGCTGAGACGGGGCGACACCTCCCGGACCACCAGCTCTTCCGGGATTTCATCGATAAAACGCGAAGGAACACAGATTCGCTGGGCCCCAAAGACGGTTCTCTCCTCGGCATGGACGATATAGAGCTTCCTCTTTGCCCGGGTCATTCCCACATAGCAGAGACGTCTCTCCTCTTCCAATTCGTCTGGATCTTCGCCTTTTCGGTGGTGGGGGAAGAGGCCCTCTTCCATTCCCGTGAGAAAGACCACTGGAAACTCCAGCCCCTTGGCGCAGTGGAGGGTCATGAGGGAGACCCGGTTCCACTGGTCGTGAAAGTTGTCCGCGTCGTTCACCAGAGCAACCCTGTCGAGGAATCCCTGCAGACTCTTGTCCTCGACGGTCGGACTCTCCTGGTATTCCGTTATCACCGTGACGAGTTCTTCCACGTTTTCAATCCGCGAGATGGCCTGTTCGGTTCCCTCCTCCCGGAGATAGTGGAGGTACCGGGTTTTTTCGAGAACCTCCAGTGTCAGTTCCCGCGGGGCGAGGGGAGAGCTGCGGAACTCCTCCATCATCGTGAAAAAGGAGGCGAGCCGGTTTCGTGCGGCCGAAGGGAAATCCTCCCCCTGGACAACCGCTCTCAGGGCCTCGTAAAGGGGGACTCTCCCTTCCATGCTGAGCCTCTCCAGCTCCTGGATCGTACGGCTTCCGATGCCCCGGGGAGGCACATTGATGATTCTCTTCAGGCTCATCGAGTCCGAGGGATTCGCAATGATCCTGAGATAGGCGAGAACATCCCTGATCTCTTTTCTCTCATAGAACCTCAGGGCCCCCACGATCATATAGGGGATTCCCCTCTTGATCAATTCCTCTTCCAGGGCTCTCGACTGGGCGTTGGTGCGATAGAAGACAGCGAAATCCCTGTAGCTTCCCTCCACGGAGCCTGCGATCCGGTCTGCCACGTACCGCGCCTCGTCCTGTTCGTCCTTGGCGTGGTAGACGACGATGGGCTGGCCGGATGGGTTCTCTGTCCACAGTGATTTGTCCTTCCGCCCGAAATTGTGGCTCACCACGCCGTTTGCGGCCCGGAGAATGGTCTTGGTGGACCGGTAGTTCTGTTCCAGTTTGATGACCCTGGTACCAGGGAAATCCTTCTCGAAGTTCAGAATGTTGGTGATCTCGGCACCACGCCACCGGTAGATGGACTGGTCGTCGTCCCCGACCACGCAGATGTTCCGGTGCTCCTCCACGAGGAGCCTGATCAGTTGGTACTGGATTGCATTGGTGTCTTGGAACTCGTCGACCATGACGTAGCGAAGTAGGCGGCGGTAGGACTCGAGGACCTCGGGGAAGCGCTGGAACAGGAGGATGGTCAGCCGGAGGAGGTCTGCAAAATCCAGGGCGTTGTCTCTCTTCAGAACCGCCCCGTAGGTTGCATAAATGGAGGCCACGCGTTTCTGAAAAACATCGAAGGGGTCGGCCGTGTAGTCTTCCTCGGAGATACCCCTGTTCTTGGCGCTGTTGATCTCGGCCCGGACGCGGCTGGGAGGGAAGATCCGAGGGTCGATCTCGAGATCCCTCATGATGTCCCTGATAAGACGGTGTTGGTCCTGCTCATCGTAGACGGCAAAGCGGTTTTGGTAGCCGAGCAGGTGGATATGCTGGCGGAGAATACGGAGCCCCGCCGAGTGGAAGGTGCTGATCCAGACCCTTTCCCCCCTTTTGCCGAGAAGTGTGATTACCCTCTGCTTCATCTCGTCGGCGGCCTTGTTTGTAAAGGTTACCGCCATGATGTTCCAGGGGGGGACCTTCTTTTCCTGGACGAGATAGGCCACCCGATAGGTCAGAATGCGGGTCTTGCCGCTTCCTGCTCCCGCGAATACCAGCAGGGGACCCTCTGTCTGGAGAACGGCTTCCTTTTGGACTGGGTTGAGAGATTCGAGTATGTTCATACCACTCGGTCCATCCGGCTTGGGAGTTTGAGTTTTGGCCCGTGACTCTTACCCGACCCTCTGCGGCCCGAAGGCCAGGGGGCCGGGAGGGCTCGACGTGAGTGTCCCCCTTCCCGGGTTCTCTCCGGGAAAGACAGGAGCGGCAGCGTTTCTTTTCAGATCAGCGATGGAGTCTCTCCATCTCCCTGTAGTAGGCCATGATGATGTCATGGCGGCTCAGCATGGCCAGAACTTTCCTGGGATTGTCGGGGGAAACCACGGGAATCTGGCTGACATTGGCAGACGTTAGCTTCTTGATGGCCGTACTCAGGTTATCCGCGGGTGTGATGGTGACCACGTTCTCCGTGGCGATATCCTTGGCGATGACCAGGTCCGACAGCACGTCCTCAAAGGCCACCCCCCGGATGTCCGTAAGTGAGAGGATCCCGGTCATCTCTCCCTTGTCGTTGACCACAGGGAAATAGGAGTTCGTGGAATCTGCGATGAGCCGAACCATATCCCTGAAGGGCATGGTCTCTGGGATGAAGTCCGGCTTCTGGGACTTTGCCATGGCCCTCCTGACGGAAACGTGTTCGAGAATGTCGACTGCGAAATCTCCGATGTGTGCCGGAGAGTCGAGGCGGGTCATGACCTGGTTCTCGTAGAGGGACGATCGGCCGGTAAGGAGATAGGTCAGGGTCGAAACGAGCATCATCGGTACGAGGAGGGTATAGCTTCCGGTCATCTCGGCGACCATGATCAGGGAGGCTATGGGAACCTTGGCGACGCCGGCGAAAAAACCTCCCATCCCCACCAGAACGAGGGCCGACGGGTTGGTAATGATGTGGGGGAAGAGCTTTGCGAAAAACTGGCCGAAGGCTCCTCCTAGCATGGCTCCGATGAACAAAGAGGGAGCGAACACGCCGCCGCTTCCCCCGGAGCTGATGGTGAAGCCGGTGGCCAGGATCTTTCCGAAGGCGAGAATCAAGAGCATCCGGGTGGCCATGTGACCGTCGATGGTGAGCTGAATCCACTCGTACCCTCCGCCCAGGACCTGGGGGAAGCAGAACCCGAGAGCCCCGAGCAGGAGACCTCCGATGGCCGGCTTGAAGCGGTTGTCGATGGGGATCTTTCTGAAGAACCGGTCTCTCACACCATAGAAGAACTGGACGTAGATGATCCCGACCACGGCACAGGCGACGCCGAAGGCGGCGTAAAAGAGGAGCTCCATGGGGTTTGAAAACTGGACCGTCGGGGTGTGGAAGAGGGTTTCAACCCCCGAATAGGAGACGAATACCGAGTATCCCACAATGGAAGCGAGAATGCACGGAAGGATGCCGTCGTATTCGAATTCCGGCTCTTTATAGAGAACCTCCACTGCAAAGAGAGCGGAGCCGAGAGGGGCCTTGAAGATCGCCCCGAGACCACCGGCGGCTCCTGCGAGGACCATGATTCTCCTGTCCCTTTCCGAGAGGCGGAGAACCGATGCCAGATAAGACCCGAAACCGGATCCTATCTGGGCGATGGGCCCCTCCTTGCCGGCGGATCCGCCCGAGCCGATGGTGATGGCCGAGGCCACGAGCTTTACCAGGGGAACCCTTTTCCGGATGATTCCCCTCTTGCGGTGGATCGCCTCTATCATGGCGTCGGTTCCGTGTCCCTCGGCTTCGGGCGCTATTGAGAAGACCAGCATACCCGAGATGAGGCCTCCCACCGCGGGAACGATGAAGAACATCCCCCGCTGGAAAGGGATTGTCCGGAGAAACTCAACGAGCGTCGCAGGTGATGCAGGGGGTGTGTACCCGACCAGCTCTCCCATGAAGAGGTTGAAACAGAGGTGGAGAAGGTAGTTGAAGACGATTGCGCCGAACCCCGAAACGACTCCGATCAAGGCCCCCAGAGTGATCCATCGCCAGATGTAGCCGATTCTGAATCCTTTCATGAGGTTTGCCATAGTCCAGACACGCT
This sequence comes from Deltaproteobacteria bacterium, assembly GCA_019308905.1. NCBI lineage: Bacteria > Pseudomonadati > Myxococcota > Myxococcia > Deltaproteobacteria bacterium. Next base: position 40,383 of record JAFDHF010000004.1, on the reverse strand, counting down.
CGGTCATCGTTGCCGGCCTTCTATTCAACGGTCACGCTTTTTGCCAGATTCCTGGGTTGATCCACGTCGTTCCCCTTGAAGTCGGCCACATAGTAAGCCAGAAGTTGAAGGGGGATAGTGAAGAGGATGGGGGTAAGAAGGGGTGATGTTTCGGGAACTGAGATGACCTCGTCGGCCTTCTGCCGGATCTCATGGTCATGGGGGGAGCCGAGAGCGATGACTCTCCCGTCACGAGCACGAACCTCCTCGATGTTGCCCATGATCTTCTCCCGGATACCGTCCCTGGCAACCAGCACCACAACAGGCATATCCCCGTCTATGAGGGCGATGGGACCGTGCTTCATCTCCCCAGCCGGGTAACCTTCGGCGTGGATGTAGGAGATCTCTTTGAGTTTCAACGCCCCTTCCAGGGCAATGGGATAATTGATCCCCCTGCCCAGATAGAGGAAGTTCCTCGCCGAGGCGTATTTCCTGGCGACTTTCTTGAGATCCCGCCCCTCCTTGAGAAGATCCTTTGCCAACCGCGGGATTCGAATCAGCTCATCGAGGTAATCCCTGGTCTGCCGAGCACTCAGGCGGCCTTTTCCGGATGCCAGGTAGAGGGCAAGCAGGTAGAGAGCCACGAGTTGGGTGGTAAAGGCCTTTGTGGATGCCACGCCGATCTCGGGCCCGGCGTGGGTGTAGATGACGTGATCCGCCTCTCTTGCGATACTGCTCTCCACTACATTACAGACTGCCAGGCTCAGTCCCCCTCTGTTCTTCCCTTCTCGGAGAGCGGCCCGGGTGTCTGCGGTCTCTCCTGATTGGGAGATAACAACCAGGAGGGTGCCTGTATCGATGACAGGATCCCTGTACCTGAATTCCGACGCGATATCGACCTCCACCGGAATCCTGGCCAGGGCTTCGATCATGAATTTCCCCACCAGGCCGGCATGGAGGGATGTTCCACAGGCGACGATGGCCACCCTTGCGAGGTTGTTCATCTCGGTTTTCGTGAGGGCGAAGTCTTCAAAGCGGATGGTTCCCTTTTCGAGCGATGCCCTCCCCCGAATGGTATTGATAATCGCCTCTGGTTGCTCGAAGATCTCCTTCAGCATGAAATGCTTGAAGCCGCCCTTCTCTGCCATGAGGGGACTCCAGTCGAGGTGCCTGGGGTTCACCTCGACCGTTTCCCCATCGAGGTTTTTCACGAGGGCCTGACCGTCGGCAATCACCACCATCTGGCCGTCTTCCAGGAAGACGAAATCACGGGTGTAGTTGAGTAGGGCAGGAGTGTCGGAAGCGATGAAGAACTCGCCTTCTCCCAGGCCGAGCACCAGGGGGCTCTCATTTCGAGCGCCGATGAGCTTTGTCTCCTCTCCCTCGAACACGATGCCCAGTGCATAGGATCCCTTGATCTCGTGGAGGGCCCTTCTCACGGCCTCTTCAAAAGGGAATCCCCGGTGTATCAGATCGTCGATCAAATGGGAGATTACCTCTGAATCAGTCTCGGAGCTGAAGACATGTCCTCTCTTTTCCAGGTCCTTTTTCAGCTCCAGGTAGTTTTCGATAATCCCGTTGTGCACCACGGCGACACCACCGGCCTTGTGTGGGTGGGCGTTCGTGTCTGAGGGTTTGCCGTGGGTGGCCCAACGGGTGTGCCCGATCCCGGTTGTTCCGTTGAAGCTCTCCTTTGCGATCATCTCTTCGAGAATCGCAAGCTTGCCCTCGGTCCGGCGGATCTCGATCTTCCCCTCATGGAAAACAGCGATCCCCGCCGAATCATATCCACGGTATTCCAACCTCTTGAGCCCCTCTGTGAGAACCCTGGCCGTATCTCTCCTGCCGGTGTACCCCACTATGCCGCACATTGGAAACCCCGTCTCGAGGATCAACTCTGGGTTTGCTTGCCGCCTCTATGTACCATTATCGGCTGCAGAGGACCGGTGCCTGAGTATCCCGCAGCGCATCTTCTCAGGGGAAGACTACCTTTTTCTCCCCTTCCTCTTTTGCCAACCCTTGATGTTCTTCTGTTTGACGCGGCTCACCGCAAGGGATCCTTCCGGCACGTTGCCGGTGATGGTGGAGCCTGCCCCGATGACAGCATGGTCTCCTATCTCCAGAGGTGCTATCAGCTCGGTGTTGCTCCCCACAAAAACCTCATTCCCCACGATGGTCCGGTGCTTTCTTACCCCGTCGTAGTTGCAGAAGATGGTTCCCGCCCCGATATTGACCCTTTCACCGAGAGCGGCGTCTCCCACATAGGCGAGATGGTTGACCTTGGATCCCTCGCCCACCACGGACTTCTTGATCTCAACGAAATTTCCGATTCGGGCATCCTCGAGGATCTGGCTGTCAGGGCGGAGCCTCGTAAACGGTCCGATAACCACCCCCCGGGAGATCCGGCTCTCCTCCACAACCGAGAAAGGCCGGATGGTGACGTGGTCCTCGATTTCGGAACTCCTTATGAAACAATTCGGTCCTATGCCGCACTCTTTGCCGACAGTGGTTCTCCCCTGGATGACACAGTTCGGGTGGATCACCGTGTCCCGGCCGACAACCACATCGGCCTCGATGTACGTCGTAGCAGGATCCTCGATGGTGACCCCATCGAGCATCAATCTCTCCAGGGTTCTCCTGCGGAGGATCTCGTTGCTCCGGGCAAGGTCGACCCGTGTGTTGATCCCAATGAACTGGTCTGACTCCGAGACGTGAAAGGCGAGGAGCTTCCTGTTCTCCTCCCGCCCGATGCGGACGATATCGGTCAGGTAGTATTCGGCCTGAGTATTGTCGGCCCTCACCCTCTTCAAGGTGGAAAAAAGAAAAGGGGCCTCCGCGCAGTAGATGCCCGTGTTGACTTCCTCGATCTCTCTTTCCAGGGGAGAGGCGTCCTTTTCCTCGACGATTGCATCCACCCTGCCCCCCGATCCCCGGACTATTCTTCCGTATCCTGTCGGATCAGGCAGGCGGGTTGTAGCAACGGTGAGGGTCGACCTCTCACGGCGGTGAAAGGCGACGAGTTGCTTGAGGGTCTCGGCCTCGATCAGCGGCACGTCTCCGGAGAGAAGCAGAACGGTGCCCTTGTACCCCTCTAACGCCCCTTCTGCAGAGAGGACCGCATGGCCGCTTCCAAGCAGCGGTTCTTGACGGACAAAGGTGAGCCGGTCTTCAGGAAAGACCTCATGGATGCGCTCTGCCTGATGGCCCACGACAACCACCGTTCTCTGTGCCTGCAGGCCTTTGAGGGCCACATCGATGGGGTAACTCAACATGGGTTTCCCCATTATTGGGTGGAGGACTTTCACCAGGCCCGACTTCATCCGTGTTCCCTTGCCAGCGGCAAGAATGATTGTTGCCACCCCTGTCATCATCGAGCTATCCTGTTTGAATCCCCTGACATGGGCGCCATTATACTACGGGCGACCGGGCAGTTCAAGGCGAGCAAAAGGGCCGGTGGATTCAAGTAGAACGGGTTGTTATAATGGCTTTTACCGTAGCGTTCATGGAGTGCTCTTCAACTCTGCGGAAGCATACATGGGAGAGTCGAGTATGAGAGAATTCAATATCTCCCTCCCGTCGGCAAGGCCTTTCGACGTAGTAGGGCTCGGGCTCAACTCCGTGGATTTCATAACTCTCGTCCCCGCCTTTCCCAGCCCTGATTGCAAGATGGAGATGATCGACTTTTCTCAGCACGGCGGAGGGCAGGTCGCTACGGCCATGGTGACTTGCTCCCGTTTGGGCATGAGGGCGAAATACCTTGGAAAAATCGGGGGCGACTGTTGGGGCGAGTTCTCCTTGGAGAGCATCCGGAAGGAAGGAGTCGACGTGTCGGGGGTCCTGGTCGAGCCGGGAGTACGCAACCAGCTCGCAATCATCCTCGTCGATAGGACGACAGGCCAGAGGACTATCCTCTGGCAGAGGGACAGGAGGCTTCTCTACGGGGAAGGCGAGCTCTCCAGAGAAGCGGTCTGCCAGGGGAGGATTCTTCACGTGGATGGCCACGACACCGGGGCGACCCTCAAGGCGCTGCTCTGGGCAAAGGAGGATGGGATCGCCACCGTGATGGACGCCGACAGGATCGATGAAGAGACAGGCGAGTTGATCCGCCACGTCGATTTCCTGATCACTTCCTCCACTTTCCCCATGCGATTCACGGGCATTGCCGATCTGCCGCAGGCGCTGGTCGCCCTTGAGCGGATGTGCGGGGGTTTTGTGGGGTCCACCCTGGGCCGGGAGGGTGCGGTTGCTCTGGTCGACGGGACGCCCGTCCACTACTCCGGCATCGCCGTCGATCCTGTCGACACTACCGGCGCCGGAGATGTCTTTCATGGTGCCTTCATCTACGGCCTCCTCAGGGGATGGGACCTGGATAGGATCTTCCCCTTTGCCAATGCAGTGGCCGGCCTCAAGTGCACTCGCCTTGGAGGCCGGGCCATCCCTGATCTCCGGGAGGTTCAGTCCTATTTGGATTTTCCCGTCTCGCCGTGAAAGAAGCGGTTCGGCTCCTGCATCGGATTCTGCGCTTTCTTGACCCGCGAGGCCCGATGCTGTCAAAATATTGACCTCTGTGCCGTCAAGGCCCGGCTTGGGGGGGGACCGCCCCTGCCTCCCGGTCCGTGTTCCCCTCCGGTACTCCCCGCGGGTGAGGGCCGCCCCGTGTCTCGGCATGTCTCTTGGAGGGGCGCGGTTTAGGAGACTTTCGAGGTGCGGGCCGGGAGAGGTTTGGACTGCCGCAGTGGCTACCCACTCGATGAGGCCGGGGCAGGCGAGGGAGTTCTCTCAAGCTGTGTTTTTGGCATCCCCATTGCATCCACAAGGCAGCATCGCACCTGCAAGGAGGTTTGCCATGGCGGAGATCATGACGGTCAAGGAACTGGCCAGATACCTCAAGATGAAAGAGGTCACCATCTATCGGTGTGCTCAGGAGGGCAGGCTGCCCGGAATTAAGATCAGAGGGCAGTGGCGATTCGACAAGAACAGGATCGACCAGATGATCAACCAGAATTTCGCCCAACGTACTTGACCGTCCCACCCTAGGATCCATTTCTGGCTTGCCCATAGAAAGAGAGAATCCCCGATCCATGCGGGGATTTTCGATTCTGGACCTCGTCCAGCCCGTGGGTCTCCCCTTGCCCGGAAGGTTTGACGATTCCTCTCTGATTCTCTCTCAATGAGCGTGGAGTCCCCCGCCCGGCCTTTCGGTTTCCAGGGGCGGCCGGGATTGGGAGGGTCTCGGACCGGTCTCGACGAGATCTAGAAGAGTCCTTCCCCCGTGGTTGTGGTGAGCAGCTTTCCGTGCTTCACACCCTTGACGCCGATGAGCCTTTCGGCAATACCCTTGACATCCTTGCCTTTCCCCTTGACAATGAGAACCTCGAGGCAGTTGTGAGGATCCAGATGGACGTGGACCGAGGAGATGATCCTGTCGTGGTACTGGTGCTGAATATCGATGAGTCTGTCGGAGAGTTCGTGGACCTCATGGTTGTAGACGAGAGTGATGGTTCCGACCACCTCCTTGTCCTCCTCCTTCCATGCCGCTTCAACGAGTCTATCACGGATGAGGTCGCGGATCGCCTCGGAACGATTTGAATGGCCCTTCTGAGCGACCATTTCATCGAATTGCATGAGGAGTCGCTCGTCCATGGAGATTCCAAACCGGATGAGCTTCGACATACCAGCCTCCTTCCAACCGGTAATCCGCCCAGGACGGGCCCTCAGGAGCCCTCCGACCGGCGGCGGGAACACAGCCACCCAGGATCGGGAATTTCCCCTGTTTTTTCTCACGAATACGCTTTCCTGTCAAGGTGGACGGTCCCAGGCGGGTCAGAGGACCTGTTGAGGGTATGGGCTTCTCGCCTCTGTGGGAGGAGGTGGAGCAGAGAATCTCGAAGACGAACAGGTGAAAACGATGCCGACTCTTTTGAGAACCATCGACCAGGTCGGTGAGCGCTCGAAACTCGAGAGGATAGGGAAGATATTCGACAGGGTGAATGCCGCCTTTTTTGCGGGAAGGGTCCGGAGGCCGGCCTTCAGGTTGAGCAGGAGGATGATCAAGGCGGGAAGTGCGGATCTTACCCGGTGGGAGATGGGTATCTCCATTGGTTACCACGACAGATACGGATGGGGCAGGGAGCTTGAAAACACGGTCAAACACGAGATGATCCATTTTTTCCTGGCAGCCACGGGAAGACCGCCCGGACATAACCGGTATTTCAGAGTATGGGCAGAGCGACTGGGCTGTAGCCTTCATTCCAGGCCCAACAGCAGGCCCTACAAGTACATCTTCGAATGCCCCCGTTGCGGGAAGGAGTATAGGGCGAGAAAGTGGATGGGAAAGCGCTACAGTTGCGCTGTGTGTTCAGGGGGGAGATACGACAGGAGATACGTCCTCCGGCTCAAGAGGCGGCTCGCCTGATCCATTCTGCCAGGAGACTCGACTGCGCGCCGGTGGGACCAGACAGGGTTGCGGCATCAACCCGGGAGCCAGGGAACGGGTGCGTTTCTGCTGCCAGAGAGAGACGGGAGTGGAAAGTCGATCGCTTGCACCAATGGTTGGTACAAGAGTAAGGAAAATCCGGACGTTAGGGCATTTGTTTCTGGGGGCAAGAGAAATTCTTTGGATTTGCACCTTGACAGGGCGAGGGGAGGCGGCTATTATTGAAAGTGAGTCTCAATAAAGCTAAGGCTTATGGACGAAATTCAGACATTCCGGCAGTATATCAAGCAGAAGGGGCTGCGCAACACACCCGAAAGGGAGATGATCATCAGGGAGATCTTCTCCCTCCATGACCATTTCGATGTGGATGAGCTTTTCCTCCGTCTGAGGAACAAGAAGAAGGTCATCTCCAAGGCTTCCATCTATAGAACCATCCCTCTTCTTATCGAAAGCGGGTTGATCAAAGAAGTCTATTTTGAAGACGGCCACTTCCACTATGAACATATCTACGGCCACAGGGGACATTCCCACCTGCGGTGTGCCTGTTGCGGGAGGATCGTCGAGTTTCCTGAGGATGAGATCGTAGAATTGGGGAACCGGATAGGGGGGAAGTACGGCTTTGCGATCACGTCTTACCGGTTCGAGCTGCTGGGATACTGTCCCCAGTGCCTTGCCCGGGGGAGGGCGGGCAAGGATTGTCGGCCCCCGGGCAAGGTGCGTCTGAGAGAAGGGGCGGGAGCCGGCGGATCGGTCCGGCAGGGGGCTGCCAGAGGATCCATGGGGGTCGACGAGAGATGAGGGTGGCAGTTGCTTCAAAGGGCGGGAGCCTGCGGTCGGAGGTGGACGACCGCTTCGGCCGGTGCCCCTTCTTCGTTTTGGTAGACTCCGAGTCCTTGGAGTTCGAAGCCGTAAGGAACCCGGGAGTGGATGAAAAAGACGCCGCTGGTATCGCGGCGTGTGGGATGCTCATCAACAGGGGCGTCGAGGCCGTGGTGGTGAGAAACATCGGGCATAACGCCCTTGTGACTTTGCGAGGGGCCGGGATCGACGTGTACAGGGGAAGGCCGGGGAGTGTGGCCAGCGCCGTTGCGCAACTCAACAGAGGCGAGCTTCCCTCTGCACACCGCCCCACAGTGGGATTCCAGGAAGGCCTGGACAAGGAGAGAAGCGGGGGGGGCGGGATTGAGGGGGAAACCTGAGGGATACGATGCTTGCGAGAGAACACAGGAGTATCTACCGGCAATTCAAGGTGATCTTCGAACAGGAGGGCCTTGACAGGATTGATGAGAGGTTGGCCGTATTAGAGGGGTTTCTGGGCACGGAGAACCATGTAACACCATCAGAGCTTACGCAGATCCTCAGAGAAAAGGGTGTCTCCTTTACAGAGGAATTTGTCGCTGAAAATCTGAGACTCTTTTCACAGTACGGATTCGCCCAGGAAGAATCCTTCATCGGGCAGGTTCGTCGGTATGAACACCGCCACCTGGGCAGGCATCATGATCACCTGATCTGTGTCCGGTGCGGCGCGATTCTGGAGTTCTACAGTCCGGAGATCGAGGTCCTCCAGGTGGAGGTGGCTCGGCGGATGAGGTTCCATGCTCTCCAGCACAGGATGGAGATCTACGGCCTCTGCTACAACTGTCTCAGGAAAAGAGAGCCCACTATGCCTCTGACAATGGCCGCCGCCGGTGAGAAAGTCAAGATCGTGGGATTCATAGGGGGAGGCGGAGTGGAACGGCGGCTGGCCAGCATGGGCCTCAACAGGGGCGCCGAGGTGGAAGTGATCAAGAGCAGCGGCCCCGGGCCTCTCATCGTAGCCTCCCGGGAAAGCCGCATCGCCCTTGGGTTCGGCATGGCCAAACAGATCCTCGTTTCGACTAACCGGAATACAGGGGAAGGACATGAATAGCCGAAGACTCAGCGAGCTGAAGACAGGAGAAAAGGGCGTCATTGAAAGGTTGACAGGAGCAGGTCCTTTCAGGCGCCGCCTCATGGAGATGGGGTTTGTGCCTGGGGCGGAGATCAGGGTCGAGAAGTTTGCCCCCCTCATGGATCCGATAGAGTACACTCTGAAGGGGTACCATGTAAGCCTGAGACATGAGGAGGCCGAAAAGGTGGTAGTACGGGAGCCGGCTTCGACTGGAGGAGCCTGATGGCCAAGGAGATCAACATTGCCATTATGGGAAACCCGAATTCCGGAAAGACGACGATCTTCAACAACCTGACCGGAGCTCACCAGAAAGTGGGCAACTGGCCGGGCGTTACCGTGGAGAAGAAGGAGGGGATTACAACATTCAACGGCTACAGGATCCGCGTGGTAGATCTTCCTGGGACATACAGCCTTAGCGCTTACTCCATGGAAGAGATAATAGCGCGGAACTACCTGGTCGACGAAAAGCCAGATGTTGTCGTAGACGTAATCGATGCTTCCAACCTGGAACGCAATCTCTACCTGGCGACCCAGCTCATCGACCTGGGAGTCAAGCTGGTCTTCGCCTTGAACATGGTTGACGTATCCGAGGCTAGGGGCCAGATCATCGACCACAAGAGGCTCTCCCTGATCATGGGTGTCCCCTTTGTCCCCACCGTGGGAACAAAGGGCGAGGGTACCAGAGAGCTCTTGGAGACCATAGTGCGGGTCGCCGAGGACAGGGAGTCGGTGGCCAGACATACACACATAGACTACGGCAGGGAACTCGAGGAAGAGATCGAGAAGCTCCAGGCCCTGATCCGGCCGGATGGGTCCTTTGCCGATGAACACCTCGCCCGGTGGATGGGGATCAAGCTCCTGGAGGGGGATGAAGCGGTTGTAAAGCAGATAGAGAGAAGCCCGCACAGGGATACGATTTTCGACCAGCTCGACAGGAGTAGGTCCCACCTGAAGAGGATGCTCGGGGAAGACGCGGAAACCCTGGTTGCCGACAGGAGATACGGGTTTATCCACGGAGCTCTGAGGGAGACCTTTCGCAAGACCAGGAGGGACAGGTACTATCTGTCGGACCGGGTCGACATGGTCCTGACCAACCGCCTCCTGGGTTTTCCCATCTTCGTATTCTTCATCTGGGCCATGTTCCAGCTCACCTTCAAGGTGGGCCGGTATCCCACGGAGTTGATCGACAGGGGGGTTCAGCTCCTGGGTCAATCGATTGGATCCCTGATGGGGCAGGGTCTGCTGAGAGACCTCGTCGTGGACGGTGTGATTGCCGGGGTAGGGGGAGTCGTTGTCTTCCTTCCCAGTATCTTCATCCTCTTTTTCTGTATCGCCCTTTTCGAGGACACGGGCTACATGGCGAGAGCCGCCTTTATCATGGACAAGATCATGCACAGTCTGGGACTCCACGGGAAATCCTTCATCCCCATGATCATGGGTTTTGGATGCAACGTACCGGCCATCATGGCCACGCGGGTTCTGGAGAGCAGGAGGGACAGGATACTGACGATCCTGATCAACCCCTTGATAAGCTGCAGCGCAAGGCTTCCCGTCTATATGCTTATCGCCGGGGCGCTGTTCGGGGCATATGCCGGAAACGTGATTTTTTCAATCTATGCCCTCGGTATCGTTCTGGCCATAGTCATGGGCCAGATCTTCAAGCGGACCCTCTTCCGCGGGGAGATCGCCCCTTTTGTCCTCGAGCTTCCACCCTATCGCATGCCCACCCTGAAAGGGACTCTCATCCACATGTGGGAGAGGGGGTCGATCTTCCTCAAGAAGATGGGGGGGGTGATTCTTGCCGGGTCGATCCTGGTCTGGGCCTTGAGTTCCTTCCCAAGAACAGTCGACTACTCCAGGGATTATGCGGGGGAAGAGTCTCGGATTCGACAGGACTACGGAAAAAGAAAAAGCGCGCTGATCCGAATGGGAGAGACGCGAAGGGCCGGGCTCCTGGAGGAAGAGATGAATCGGAGAATCGCCGAAATCGAGGCCCTCCGCAGGGAGGAGTTTCAGGAAAAGAGTTTCCTCGGGAGGTTGGGCAAAGGGATCGCTCCGGTTCTCCGGCCCCTGGGTTTTGACTGGAAGGAGGGGGTGGCCCTGGTCACCGGCTTTGTGGCCAAGGAGATCGTGGTCAGTACCTTTGGAGTCCTCTATGGAATAGGAGAGGGGAGAGGGGAGGAGAGCGAGGGTCTCCGGAAGGCCATCAGAAAGGAGATGACCCCTCTGATCGGATACGGTTTTATGGTCTTTGTCCTGATCTATACCCCTTGCCTGGCAACGGTGGCTGCGATCCGGCGGGAGACCGGGTCGTGGAGGTGGACCGGTTTCTCTGTGGGATACAGCCTGACCCTCGCCTGGGTTCTGGCCCTTACGATCTATCAAGTGGGGAGCCTCTTGGGACTGGGGTGATCCGGCCCGGCCCCCCAAAAAACTGCCAATCTTCTCTCACGAGAGATCTCTCCTCCACTTTCGGCTGACTCTGATGTCGCCTGTTGAAAAGGGGAGGGCCCATTCAGGGCTGAGCCCCTGTGAGGGGATGCAACATGATTCAGAATATCCTTTTCGCTCTGATACTCGGGGGGACCGTGTTTCTTGCCCTGAGGTACGTGAGGAAGGTTTTGTCCGGCAGAGGCTCGTGTTGTGGAGAGAGCTGTGCCGGCTGCCCTGTGAAGGAGAAGATAGGGCGGTCTGAGACCGGGGGCGGCCGTGGAAACGAGCGTAGACCGGTTTTGCAGGGACCGACACGGAATACGGAGCAGGGTGTTACAGATAGGTTCTCCCTCCGGCATAGCGACGCTTGAAATAGGGGCTGGAAAGGGAGTCGAAGCGGATTTTCTTGCCGGTGCCGGGGGCATGGATGAACCTGCCGCCTCCCACGTAGATGCCTACATGAGAGATCCTTCTGCGGCGGCTCGTGGAAAAAAAGACGAGGTCCCCTTTTGACAGGTCTTTTCTGCTGACGGCCGTGCCGGCCTCCCATTGTTCCCTGGAGGTCCTGGGGAGATCGAGGCCGTTGAGGCGGTAGACCGCCATGGACAAACCGCTGCAGTCAAAACCATGTTCGGGAGAGGCGCCGCCGTACCGGTAGGGCAGACCGACGAAGGTCTTGGCCGTGCTCACGATGGCGTTTCTGAGATAAGACCTTGCCCTTCGGCGGTCCTTGAAACGGGGATAATCCTCAGGCCCCACGATGTAGTAGTCGTGGATGGTGCCCGATCTTTTCAGTTGCTCGGCTTTCTCCCGGGCCATAGCCCTCGAGGGGAAATCGCCGAAGCGGACCTTGAACAGTCCTGATTTGTGCAGAAAGTAGTAAGCACCGAGGCCGCGGTCCTGAAGGGTCCCGGTTAGGCGGACGGCATTGTCGAGTTTCAGAAAGGCCCCCACCTGGATGGAATAACCGAGCCGGCGTAGGGTTTCCACGGGCGGCCTAGCCGCAGGCCTCTCTGCAGTGGGAGGCGTGCCGGCGCAGCCAAAGACTCCAAGGATCAATGGAAAGACAAGGAGGCCAAGTCGTCTCATTTACGGTCATCCCTGTCGGACGGGTTGCGCTCCGTCCCGGGACATGGAGAGACGCACTATCTCTCGCATCCTTTCAAGGGAGAGGTTCCCACCGCTCATGACAAGGGCGACTTTCTGGCCGGAGATCCGGTCTTTCAGTCTCAATGCTCCTGCTATAGGGGACGCGCCCGCAGCCTCGGCGAGGTTGTGGGTCTTTTCCAGGGCCGTAATGACCGCCCTGCGGAGCTCGTCCTCGCTCACAAGAACGAAGTCGTCCAGACCCCTGTCAGGGTCCTGAAGAATGCGCTGGGGCAGATCAAAGGGAGTCCGGGTGGCAAGCCCTTCGGCGAAGGTCTCCATCCGGGCCTCGACCCGCCTCTTCTCCTTCCACGAGAGATAGGCCGACGGCGCCTTTTGTGCCTGGACGCCGATAATCCGGATTCGGGGATCGATCGACTTTGCCACGATGCAGCATCCTGAGGCTCCGCTTCCACCGCCTATGGGGACCACTATGGTCTCGACATCGGGTTGATCTTCCACGATCTCAAGGGCGTAGGTTCCGACGCCGGCAATCAGGAGTGGTTCATCGCCGGAATGGATGTACCGGTAGCCCCTCTGTTCGGCAAGGGATTCGGCGTATTGCCTGGCCTCGTCGAAGTCCCTGCCGTGAAAGAGGATCTCTGCACCGAGGTACCTCATGGCCTCGACCTTGACAGGGTTGGCCTTTTCAGGGACACAGATCGTCGCCCGGGTGCCGAAGAGCCTCGCTCCGTAGGCGACGGATTGGCCGTGGTTACCCGTGGAGGCGGCAATCACGCCTCGCCTTCTCTCTTCCTCGGAGAGTTGGGCGATGAGATTGACCCCGCCCCTCACCTTGAAGGCCCCCAGGAGCTGGTGGTTTTCGTGTTTGACAAAGGCCTCGCATCCAAGGAGGTCACCAAGGCCGGGATAATGGACGAGAGGTGTACGGACCAGGTGCTTTTTGACGATCCTACGGGCAAGGAACACGTCCTTTAGGGTGGGGATGGTGAGCATGCTATCGACTCTCGCGGAAGTTCATCGACTTAAAGAGAGGGCTGGACCAGGCGGATCTTTGTCGCCGCGGCAGTCGGTCAAACCTTGTTAAAAATCTATACCGGAATCGGGTAAATTGCAAACGCGGCAAAGGGACCTATGGGGGGTGCATGAAATCAGAGCTGGGGCATCGGCCCTAGGCTTTGAAGGGTGATCTCTCGCCTTCAGGGGGGCGGACTGTGGTGTTACGTTGTTGTCGAGTGGGGGTTGACAAAGGGTTAGCTGTTGTGGTCATATAACCGTTTAGTTATTCGGCTATCAATCCAACAACCACGTGGGCCAAAAATCATGAGGCGCCTGGTACAAACCCTCAAGGCGTGTGCGGATGCCAACCGGATCCGTATACTCAAGATGCTCCAACAAAAGGAGATGTGTGTATGCGAGGTGGCCGAGGCTCTCGGGGTGACCCAACCCAGTGTCTCCCGCCACCTTAGAATCCTCGGCGAAGCGGACCTGGTCCTTCAGCGGCGCGAGGGAGTCTGGATGTATTATCGTTTGAACCCCGATCCACCCACTGTATACGCGCAAGCCCTCTTGGCGGACATCGGGAGCTGGCTCGAAGATGATCCGGAGATCCAGGCCCTTCTCAAGAAGGCTTCGGGCCTCGACCGGGACATACTGTGCGGCAGGCCGCCGGAGAGACGACCAAGGACCAGCCCCCTGTGAGGAGCCGGGATGAAAGGCAACAAGGTGGCCACCCCACCATTGAGGGTACTGTTTGTCTGTACCGGTAATTCCTGCCGGAGCCAGATGGCAGAGGGGTGGGCCCGCCACATCCTGGGGAATCGGGTGGAGGCACACTCGGCTGGTACCGAACCGGGTGCGCTCCATCCCGGGGCGATCCAGGTGATGGGGGAGGCCGGGGTTGATATCTCCTTTCAGCGGTCGAAGTCCATGGATGAATTCCGGGGTCAACCCTTTGATCTCGTGATCATCCTCTGCGACGATGCTGAGTCGCTCTGTCCGGTCTTCCCCGGTGGATCAAAGAGGATCCACGTGGGGTTCCCTGATCCTGCCCGGGCCGCAGGCACTGAGGAGGAGATCATGGAAGCCTTCCGGCTGATCCGCGACAGGATACGAAGGGAGTTGATAGACCTCGTAGAAGAGGAGATCACCCGGTGCAGGAATCACCCGCTCTGATCTATTCCTTTCTGGGAGTCCACTGATGATCTGACCGGTAGGGGAAAGAAGTGAATCGGTTCGTGGAGATCAGGCCGTTTCGAATATGGCCCGGTCTCCGAGCGAGGAGGTTGTACGATGGGAGCAGAAGCGCACACCACCGGAGAATCCAAGGGTCTGAGTCCGTTTGAGAAGTATCTCTCCGTCTGGGTGATTCTCTGCATTCTGGCAGGAATCTTTCTCGGCAAGGTCGCACCCTCTGGGGCCGAATTTCTCGACGGGATGGCCATCTACGTTGGAGAGGCACCCGTGGTATCCATCCCCATAGCCGTCTGCCTCTTCTTCATGATGTATCCCATCATGGTGAAAATCGATTTCGGGGAGGTGATAAAGGCGGGGAAAAACGCCAAGCCGGTCCTTCTCACCCTGGTTTTGAACTGGGCGATCAAACCCTTTACCATGTATGCGATCTCTCTCTTCTTTCTGGGCACGCTGTTCTATGCCTTCATAGGACCGGAAGCCGTGGACCACGTAAAGATGCCCCTCGGACTCAGCCTGCCCGTAGGCGCCGCGCACGGAGCGGGGAAGGTGGTTCTGGTAAACGGGGCCAAGGTGCTGGAGGTTCCCCTGTGGCGAAGCTATCTTGCGGGCTGCATTCTTCTGGGGATCGCTCCCTGTACCGCCATGGTCCTTGTCTGGGGGTTTCTGGCCAGGGGAAACGACGGCCATACCCTGGTCATGGTTGCCATCAACTCCCTCACCATGCTCGTTCTGTACGGTCCCCTGGGTGGGTTCCTTCTCGGGGTGGGAAGGCTTCCTGTACCGTGGCAGGCCCTGGTTCTCTCGATAGGCATCTATGTGGCACTTCCCCTGGTAGCCGGTTATTTTTCTCGAAAACTCCTGATCCGTTCCCGGGGTGAAGAGTGGTTCAGGGAGAAGTTCCTCCACATTCTCACTCCCGTAACGATCGTGGCCCTGCTCGTTACTCTGGTTCTGCTTTTCTCCTTCAAAGGGGATGTTATCGTCTCAAACCCCCTTACCATCCTCTGGATTGCCATCCCCCTTTTCATCCAGACCAATCTCATCTACTGGATCGGCTACGGTCTGTCCAGGGTCATAAGGCTCTCCTATGAAGACGCCGCACCCTCTGCCATGATCGGTGCATCGAACCATTTCGAAGTGGCCATCGCCACTGCCACCATGCTTTTCGGAATCTCCTCGGGGGCTGCCCTGGCCACCGTTGTCGGCGTGCTCATCGAGGTGCCGGTTATGCTCATGCTGGTAAAGATCTGCCTGCGAACCCGGCACTGGTTCCAGCAAGGTGCGATTTCGAAAGAGGCCTACCCGGCAGAGGCTCCGTCACCGCGAGAGATATCGAAAACTCCTTGAAGATCCGCCGCCCGGGTGGGAGACCGGGTCAGGCGGCCGTCATGGCACCCAAAGAGGGGAGACGACCCGCGCTTTCTTGCCTCCATGGAGTCGGCGTTGGAAAGCGGCCCCGAATCCCGGCTGCCCTCAAGGATCCATGAGAATGGGTGAACCCGTGGTTTGACAGCTATTGGCGATTTGGTTATATTACCAAATATCATCCATTCAGCCCTGGGAGAGAAAGGTGGACCCAAAGACTCATGCACGGCTCGAAGCACGGGCACGGGTCATAAAGGCCGTGGCCCACCCGACGCGGCTCTTTATCGTTGACGAGCTGTCACGGGGAGAGAGGTGCGTCTGCGAGCTCACCGAGTTGATCGGTGCCGACACATCAACCGTCTCAAAGCATCTTTCGATCCTTAAGAACGCCGGAATCTTGCGGGATGAGAGAAGGGGGTCTCAGATATTCTATATGCTGAGAATGCCGTCTATCCTCAGTTTTTTCAAGGGCGTGGAAGCGGTGATCCGCTCGAATGCCGAGGCGCAGCTCGCCCTGAGCAAGTGAACCAGCCTCGCTGGCGCAGGGAGGACTGCAAGGGGATAGAATGCCGGGAGAGAGCGTGCCATTGACAGGAGGCGATTACAGTGAAGGCGGAAGTCGAGATTGAAGCGGGAATATGCGGGTTTCACACGTCGGCCCGCGTTCAGAGTCGAGACCACCAGCACGTGGACCTTGCCCTTGAGACCGATTGTGAAAAGATCCAAAAGTTGTCTCTTCTCCTGGAGAAGGAAGGAGCCCTGGATGCTTATCGAGAGATCGATCCCAAAGGGGAGAGCGTTATTCTGCGCCACGGCCGGGATACCTGCTGCCCGGGCTGCGCCGTTCCCATCGGCCTTTTCAAGGCGGTGCAGGTGGCGGCTGGCCTGGCACTTCCCAGGGACGTGAGCATCAAGATCGGCAAGGAATGACCGCGTCCTCAAATGCTTCTGACCAGTTTCAAAATCACCCGTGTTCTTCCTTGCCTGGCTGATCCCGGAAAGGCCCGTGTCATCGCAGAACTCCCGACGACATCCGCGGTGCGTTGCCGTATCTAAACGGCGTATCGAAGGGAACCGTCTACAATGATGAAGCCGGGATTTTCACGCTGGAACCGGCCTTTTCGGTCGACTCGTGGGAGACGAGGCGAGTGTCGCCAGGGGCGGACCCCTGTTGGAGGACGCGACCGTTTCCAAGAGGAGGAACCCATATGAACGAAGCAGATCGAAGAGGCCTCGATTCTCCTTCATTGAACGGTCCTGTCTGCATCGGCCGGGCGGATGTGACCCCTTGCTGCGTCATCCTGGAGAGTATCAATGACGGGGTTTTCATCGTTGGCCCTGACAGGAGAATCACGTCCTTCTTCAACAGGGCCGCGGAGGAGATCACCGGGTTCAGTTCGGAAGAGGCAATGGGCCGGTACTGTTTTGACGTTTTCCGATCCGATCTCTGCCAGACCCGGTGCCCCCTGGAACTGACCATGAACACGGGCCAGGCGGTCTACGACCAGCCCTGCACCATCATCAACAAGGCAGGAGAAGAAGTCGCGGTGAGCACGACCACGGCTCCAATACGGAACGGCGAAGGCGAGGTGGTGGGGGCGGTCGAGATCTTCAGGGATCTCTCCCTTGTCGAGGCCTTGAGGAAGGCCCTTTCAGCAAGATACCGTCTCGGCGATCTGGTCAGTAAGAGTCCGAGGATGCAGGAGATTTTCGAGATCCTTCCCGACGTGGCCGAGAGCGACAGCACGGTGCTGATCCAGGGGCCGAGCGGTTCGGGCAAGGAGGTTCTGGCCACGGCGATCCATGATTTGAGTCTCAGGAAGGGAAACCCCTTTGTGAAGGTCAACTGCGGCGCCATTCCCGACACGCTTCTTGAATCCGAGCTTTTCGGATATGTGAGAGGAGCATTCACCGATGCGAGAAGAGACAAACCCGGCAGGTTTTCGCTGGCCAACCACGGCACCCTTTTCCTCGACGAGGTCGCCGACATGTCGCCGGCTCTGCAGGTCAAGCTTCTCCGGGTTCTCGAAGAGAAGCGGTTCATTCCCCTGGGTGGAACCACGCCGGTGAAGGCCGACGTCCGAATCATTGCCGCCAGCAACAGGGATATCGAAAGACGGGTGAAGGAGGGCAGGTTCAGGGAAGACCTCTACTACCGCCTCAACATCATAAAGATAGAGCTCCCGCCCCTGTGCGAGAGAAGCGAGGATATCCCTCTCCTGGTTGAGAATTTTATTTCAAAGCTGAACTCCCTGAAGAGGAAGTGCGTCTCAGGAGTCTCCCATGAGGTGATGGACCTCTTGATGAACTACCCTTTTCCCGGGAACGTGAGGGAATTGGAGAACATCCTGGAACATGCCTTTGTTCTCTGTAGGGGCCCTTTCATCGAGAAGAGGGATCTGCCTTGCGATCTTCTGGAGAAGGCGGTCTCTTCCAGGAAGACATGGGAGAGAGGACCCCTGGCATGCTCGGAGGCCCAAACCATCGAGCAAATCCTGGAAAAACACGGGGGCAACCGGATCCTCGCCGCCCGCGAACTCGGCATGAGCCGGTCCACCCTCTGGCGCAAGATGAAGCGATTCCACCTCCAGTAAGACCGGACAGGGAGAGGCGGTAAGGGCTTCTCCGTTTCACGTATGAAACACGTATGGTGAAACAGTTTCATCCGAGATTCATCCCGCGGTCTATCCTCTCCCATGGCCGAGCCATAAGGTCTTGTTATTAAAGGCCGTGATCTTGACTGCCTCTCCCCGGGCAGGTGGCACGCCGTTTGCGGGAACAACAGGCTCCGGGCGATGCGAGAGGAAAGATGAAGATAGGGATCCCGCTCTTTGGAAAGCGCGTTTCTCCGAACTTCTGTGCGGCTCCTGAGTTGCTCGTCGTGCTGGCTCAGGGCAGGAGTACGTCCTCGACGTTGAGACTGGGTTTCTCGGATCTCACCCTTTCCGGTAGGCGGAGGAGAATCCTCTCCCTCGGGGTCGATATCCTGATCTGTGGGGGAATCGACAGGGCCACCAGGCAGTGGTTCGAGAGCCGTGGGATCAATGTTATTGAGAACACCCGCGGAGAGGCAATGGATGTCCTTTCCCGGCTGCTGAGCAGGTTGGGCAGAGCCGCCTTGGAACAAGAGGACACGGCCAGGGGGGAAAAGGAGGGCAAGGGAGATGACCAAGATACCCAGGATCGGTCTCGCCCTCGGAGGGGGAGGGGCCAGGGGTCTGGCTCACATCGGCGTGCTGAAGGTCCTGGAGCGGCAGGGCATCCCCATTGATGTGGTCGTGGGAACCAGCATGGGGGCCCTTGTTGGAGCCGGCTATGCGGTTATGCCCGACACCGCGGCCCTGGAAAGGCGTGTCCGTGAGATTCTCGGCGGTAGCCCCAGGGAGAGGAGGATGCTTGCCGCGCTCAAGAAGCTCGATCCCGTGGAGGTGTCCAAGCCGGACCTGGTTCACCGCCTGATTCAGATCGTGGAGAAGGAACTCTTCTTGAACCTGGTTTTCGTGCGGAAGGCTCTTCTTTCCGAGAGGGAGATGGAGAGGATTCTAAAGGCCTGTCTGCCAGACGTGGATCTGAGAGACACCAGGATCCCATACGGGGCGGTGGCAGTGGACCTGATCTCCGGCAGGGAGGTCATCCTCAAGCAGGGGTCCCTCATAAGGGCCGTCATGGCGAGCTGCGCCGTACCTGGATTCATGCCCCCGGTTTCGTGGGGCGAGATGCTTCTCGTGGATGGTGGGGTGATCGACGTTATCCCTGGAGACGCGGCAAGAGAGTTGGGGGCTGACATCGTTATCGGAGTCGATGTAGGCTTCCGTATCCACCGGGCCCATGTCATCGGAGACGGCCTTGACGAGATCCATCGGGTCACGGAAATCATGAGTTTCTACCTCGGCCGGGAACGGAGGGAGAGCGCCGATCTCCTCATCGAGCCGGCCGTAGGGAAGACCGGATGGACCGATTTCCTCAGATACGAGGAACTGATCCGGGAGGGAGAGAGGGCGGCGGAGTCAAAACTCGGGGAGATCAAGAAGGTCTTGAGCAAGGGAAGCAAGAGAGGGCTGATCCGGTGGGCCGGAGGGATTCTCGGACTGAAGAGGCAGGGGCGACGAGCTTCCAATAGGCAAGAAAGAGCTGCTCTGGTTCGCAGGGAGCTCCGTGGTAAACCCTCATCGGCTCTTGAAAGGCAATAAGGAGAACTTCTGGCCATGGAAAATCACGGCCACTCTGATGGCTTTGATGAACCACGAGGAGGAGTGACCAGGTATCGGCGGGAGCTCTCCATGGTCCTCGTGATCACCGCGACCATCATGATCGCCGAGGTGGTTGGAGGGTTGCTCTCAAACAGCTTGGCTCTGCTCAGCGATGCAGCCCATATGCTGACAGACATTCTCGCGCTGCTCCTGAGTCTGCTCGCCTTCAGGTTCTCGACCCGGCCGCCCACAAGGAAGACCACCTTCGGCTTCCGCCGCCTGGAGATCTTCGCCGCCCAGATAAACGGGGCTTTTCTGGTCTTTCTCGCGCTCTTTATCTTCTATGAGGCATACCAGCGTCTCTTGGAGCCCCAGCCGATAAGGAGCCTTCTCATGATGATCGTCGCCGGGGTCGGGCTTTTGGCAAATGTCGCCAGTGCCATGATCCTCCATCGATCGAGCGAGAAGAACCTCAGCGTGAAGGCATCCTTCCTCCATATCATGGGCGATCTTCTCTCTTCTGTGGGAGTAGTTATCGGGGGAGCAGTCATCTATTTTACCGGATGGTATCTCATCGACCCGATACTCGGTGTCATGATCGGCCTGGTCATCTTGAAAGGGGCGTACAGCGTTGTGAGCGAGACGGCCAATGTCCTTCTCGAAGCCGTCCCAAGGCATATCGATCTCGAAGCCCTTATTCGAGAAGTCGAGACAATGGAGGGGGTGGAATTCTTTCATGACGTTCATTTGTGGACCATAAGCTCGGGCCTCTACGCGCTGAGCGGGCACGTGCTCATAAAGGACCAGATGGTCAGTGAAAGTGGAAGGATCCTCGAGGCAATCAGGAGCCATCTGAGGGACCGGTATGGTGTCAATCACACGACACTCCAGCTCGAGTGCGAATGCGAGTCATGCGAGTCGGGTTTTGTGTGTCCCCTGGAAAGTGCATGAAGGGTGTGCGGCCATGCATGTTTCAATGGTGAAACAGATCCTCTGAAACAGTTTCACGGATGATGCACCTTCCGATTTCTTTTCTTTCCTATTGATCCGTAACACATTGGTTTTGCAGGGAATATCTTCAGGTTCCATCGCTTTGAAGGTGGCACGTGAATTGCCCTGTCCTCCTTGGGAAGTGCCGAGCACGCGATCCATGACTGCACGCGGGGGCCCCTGGAGGGCGAGCCGGAGATTGTGAGGGAAAAACGTCTCTTCCATGTCGACCTCTGGAACAGCGGCCCCGGAGGTTCGGAATGTATCGCTGCCGGGAGGTCTCCGGGATTTCTCCATATCGAAAGGAGGTTGGAGATGGAGTTGATTCACATTATTGCGCTTTTGGCTACGGGAGTGGGGGTGGGCTTTGCCAGCGGTCTCCTGGGAATCGGTGGTTGTTTTATAATGATACCTGTTCAGTATTGGGTGTACCTGTCGATGGGTGTTGAGCCCGGCATTGCCATCAAGCTTGCCTTTGGGACCAACCTGTTTGTGGTCGTGCCCACGGCCATAAGCGGCTCCCTGGGGCATCACAGAAAGGGGGCTGTCTGGTGGAAGGCAGCGTTCGTGCTCGGCGTCTGCGGGCTCGTCGGAGCGATCGCCGGGGCCACCATTGCGACACATATTCCAGGCAATATACTTGTGGTTGTCTTTGGTGCGGTGATTCTCTTGGGCGGCGTGAGGATGCTCACTGCCAGGCCTCCGAAGGTCGAGGAGGAGCCGAAGGACAGCGTGCTTCTCTGGGTTCTCTGGGGTCTGCCGCTGGGGATCGTTACCGGCTTTATCGGTATCGGTGGCGGGGTTTTGATGGTCCCGGTGATGACCCTGTTTCTGAAGTTCAGAATACACAGGGCCGTGGGAACATCGACTGCCATGATGATTCTGACGAGCATCGGGGGGTTGATCGGCTATATCGTGAACGGCTGGAATGTGGCGGGAATCCCTTCGCCCAATCTGGGGTATGTCCATATCTGGTCGTGGCTGGCCCTGGCCGTAACGAGTGTGGGCATGGCCCAGGTAGGGGCAAAAGCGGCCCATCTGCTTCCTGCCAGGCAGTTGAAACTCATCTTCATAATCGTCATGCTCTACATGGGCCTCAAGATGATAGGGGTTTTCCACTGGCTCCACCTGCCCATATAGAACGGAGGCTGGAAGCGGCGGCGGTTTGCCGGGAGGGCGAAAGATCCCAGGAAAGCCTGAGAGGCTTGCCCACCGGCAGAAAAGAAGCCCGGAGAGCCTATGGGGATCTGGTCCTGTGGCACGGGCTGAAGTCGCCAGGCAGGATTTTTCTTTTCGCAGGAGAGAGGAGTTTTTTGTGGAAAGGGGGAGTGGCTTGTCCGGTTACGACGGTTGAGAAGGATGGATAATTGCAGGGCAATGTCGAAGGCAGGGTTAGACCGAATTGATAGCACGGCTGGCGATCTATTTTTTGATTGGGCTTTTTGCGGGAGCCATGAGCGGGATGTTCGGAATCGGCGGCGGTTCGGTCAGAACACCGTTGCTCTACCTTGCGGGATTGCCGTTGCTGAGCGCTTTCGGGATAAACCTGATAGTGATCCCTTTCTCCTCTCTTGTAGGGGCTTTAAGTCACAGGAGGAACATCGACTGGAAGTATGCCAAATACGTAGTACCTGGTGGTACCGTGGGAACGGTGACGGGTGCTTTTCTTGCAGGGTGGATAACGACCCCTGTGCTGGCCGTCGTCTTTGTCGTCGTTTCCGTGATAACCGTATTGGGGATTCATTTTGAAAGAATCAGCCCGAGGCGTGCTGAGAGAATCAATCCGACCGGGACTGCAGTGGTTTCCGGAGCTTTCTTCCTGAACCTGATAACCGCCATGCGCGGGGGGAGTGGAGGATCCTTGTTCCCCCCTTTCCTCAAAATGATGAAGCTCGACATACGCAAGGCCATAGCCACATCCCTGTTTGCGACGATTTTCACGGCCATGGCCGGTGGAGCCGTTTTCTGGTACCGGGGGGATGTGCCGCCACTGGCAGCGGTAGTGGTCATTATAGGGTCGATGGGGGGAGCGAGGTTGGGTAGTTCGATCTCTCTGAGAACAAAACCCCTCTGGTTGGAAACAGGTCTTTCTGTCTTTATTGTCCTTCTTGCAATGGTTGTGGTATACAAGGCCCTCTAGGAGCCGAGCATCCCCGTTTTCGTCGAGGACGTCATAGGGGAGAGGCAAGGAGTCAGAAAAGACCGGCAAGCCCGCGGGCCGACAAGAGAGGCTGACTCATGCGCCACGGACCGAAAAGGAAGAGGGTCTTGGCGGTCTTCGCCCATCCTGATGATGAGGGCCAGATCGCAGGGATGCTCGCCAGGTATGCCTCTCAGGGAATAGAGACAGCACTCCTCTGCGCGACACGGGGAGAATTAGGCAGTACGGGAGATCCTTCCCTTCTCGCGGGAAGATCGATGGCCCAGGTGAGAGAGGAAGAACTCCAATGCGTGCGTAGGATCCTGGGGGTGAAGGAGCTCCACTTTCTGGGGTATCAGGAGGGCCTGTTTCATAGAGCCGACCCTGACCAGGTGATCGAAAAGATCCGGGAGGCGATTGCTCGGTTCACTCCGCAAGTGGTCATCACTTTCGGCCCTGAAGGGGTTTACGGGCACAGGGATCACGTGGCAATCAGCCGCCTGACAACGGCTGCGTTCCTTTCCTCGCGCGAGAAAAACCTGTCCCGGGGACTGGAATTTCCCCTCAAACTCTACTATACGGCCTTTCCGCGCAGTCTCTTTGAGAGGCTCCGCAGGCGGGGAATCGAATTCAAGATCGATATCGAGGGGGCGATTCGAAGGATCGATGGAGTTCCCGATGAGGAGATCACCACGATCATCGATGTCACCGACTTTCGGGATCGGAAGATAGAGGCCTTCCGCTGTCACCGATCGCAACTCCGGCCAGGGGACTTCAGGTGGATTATTATGGAGGGGAAGCTTCGGGAACTGCTTGCCACAGAGCGGCTTGTCAGGGTCTTTCCTCCTGTGAAAGGGACCGGGGAGAAGGAAAGGGGACTTTTTGAGGCTCCGGATGGATTAGCCTCTGGGTCGGGAGGGTCTCGGAGTCTGAAAGGCTTCTAGATGAGGCGGATTCGATAAGGTGGAGCCGATTTTTCTTCCCGGAACCGAGATGGATCACGACGCTGGAGCGGGCTCAAGGCCGGGATCCTGGTATTGCAGGCGCCGGAAACCGTTCCCCTTGGTGGGAAATTTCTGATCAAGGGCGGATTCATGTTCTACGTGAAAGACATACCAGGCGGGAAGGGCCCCCATCCAGTCTACTTGTAGAAGCTGATCAGCTTACCCCTCCTTTCGGATTCCTTCAATCTCTGCAAGGCCTTCGCCTCGATCTGCCGGATCCGTTCCCTGGTGATTCCAAAGATACTTCCCACCTCCTTCAGGGTGTATGGCCGCTTCTCATCGATTCCGAAGCGCATTCTCAGGATCTTGGCCTCCCTCGGACTCAGAAAGACAAGAGCCCTCCTTATCTCCATGGTCAGATTGATCTGTATCGTCTCTTCGAGAGGTGAGGCTGAATGCTGGTCGGCGATAAAGTCCGCGATGTGCGACCCCCTATCGCCCACCGGAGCCTCCAGGGAGACGGTTCTTCCCTTGGGCATATAGAGGATCTTCTTCACCTTCGCAAGAGGCAGGTTGGCTGCCTCTGCCACCTCCGAAGGTGTGGGCTTTCTGCCGAGCTGGTGCATGAGGCTGGCGATCGTTTTTACTACCTTCGCCTCGTTTTCGATGACGTGGACCGGCACGCGGATGGTTCTGGCCTGTTCCGCGATCGCCCGGGTTATACCCTGCAGTATCCACCAGGAAGCGTAGGTGGCGAACCGGTACCCTTTGCGATAGTTGAATCGATCAACGGCCTTCATGAGACCGATATTGCCCTCCTGAATCAGGTCGGACAGGGAGAGTCCCCTGTTGACGTATTTCTTGGCAATGTTGATAACCAGCCGTAGATTGGCGCTCACAAAATCATCACGCGCCCTTTTCACTTCGCGCCGCAAGCCCTCCACGGCCATGAGGATTCTTTCTGCCCTCTCCCGGGCCAACCGGGATCGAGGGCTGCCCTCTTCCTGGCGGCGCATGGCCGTAAGGCGGTCCCTGAGGCTTATCTCCAGATCTCTCAGGATTTTCTGTTTGATCGGGATTCGGTCAAGAAGCTGTTCGCCGATCCTCTGGCTTCTATTCCTTTCTGCAGTCCTGGTCGATCCTACACGCCCGGTGCCGTTTCCATCTCCGTTGCGGGCGAGGATCTCCTCGGCAAAGGCAAGGAATCTTTTCTTGAGAGCCGATTGGCTCTCTTGTCCCTGGCAGGTGCGCCGTGGACCGGTATCCAGGATATCTTTGAGGTCGACCTCTCCTTTCTCCATACTATCGCGAACCGACTTGATCCACTCCACTCCCACGGGGCTTTCGAGCAGCAGGGCCCTTATCCGGTTTCCGCCCTCTTCGATTCTCATGGCCAGATCCCGTTCCTGCTCCGGCGTCAAAAGAGGGACGCCCCCGATTTCTTGAAAATAGGCCCCCATGGAGAAGCAAGGAGAGTCGAGAAACCCTCCGGACGAGGCTTCCTTCTCTTCCGGGACCTTGTCGTGATGGGACTCTTCGGTTTCTTGGTGGCTGAGTTCAAAATCATCGTCCTCGAGCTCTGGAAAGTCATTCTCCCTGTAAAGGAAAGGATTGTTCTCTATGTTCATCGTCACCCCTTCCACTTCCCTTTTGCATTATCAGGCACTAGGTACTCCACCGCGGGGCTACCTGAAATGGGCCTTCTCTGCCTGCGTGGAGCGAACGGCTGGGAAGATTTCTTTCCACAGCCGTTCGCACAAACACGGGAAAGCCAAGTAAATTCCAGTATGCCAGACCCTGGATTAAAATACTGTTAAATGTTAATTAAAGTATTTTAATGTTGGGGCGGCTTGCGGCTTGACAGCTCACGGCATTGCCCCTTATACTTCAGAGCGTGATAGGCTGGTACGGCCGGCGACAGCCCCGTTTCGCTTGCTTAGAATCGTCCTTGTGGGTGGAATCATGCGAGACCAAGGCAACCTCGTCTGGATGGACATGGAGATGACCGGGCTCGACCCCGAATCCTGTTACATCCTTGAAGTGGGGACCCTCATTACCACGGCGGAGCTGGAACCGGTGTCGGATGGTCTTTCATTTGCGATATTCCAGAGTGAACAAGTCCTGGAGTCGATGGATCCATGGTGCATCAGGCAACACACACGGTCGGGGCTGCTCGATCGAGTACGGGAATCGGGAGTCACGCTTCAGGAGGCCGAAGGGGCATTGTTGAAATTCATCCGCCGGTTCTGTTACAAGAGAAAATCCCCGCTGTGCGGCAACTCCATCTGCCAGGACAGGAGGTTTCTTGTCAGATACATGCCCCAAGTCGAGGAATATCTCCATTACCGGAATATCGATGTAAGTTCTATAAAGGAGTTGGTGAATCGCTGGTACCCAAGGGAGTTGCATTTCCAGAAAAAGAAACGCGCTCACCGTGTTCTCGATGACATCTCACAGTCTATCGCAGAGTTGGAATATTACCGGACGCAGTTCTTCCCTGACAAAGGGCATCAGGACGGACGATAAGGAAGAAGGTTCGACCTCACTTATCCCTTCGGAAGAGGTGGTTTCTGTCAGCTTGTTTGATTTTTCAACATCTGCTCTTTCCTTTTCAATTGAGAGAGGACCATGCTGTAGGCTATGTAGTACTTGTAGATGTTGCTGACATACTGGACCGTCTCGCGGCCGACCACCTTCGCGGCGGCAATCTCCACGTTGTGAAACCACACATTTGGATCCAGCCCCATGGCAGCCGCCTTCCTGCGGAATTCCTTCACCCTGGCAGGTCCGGCGTTGTATGATGCAAAGGCGAAGAGCATCTTGTTCAGGTCGTCTATGGGTTCGTCTTTGTAGTACTGGTTGACTATGAATCGTAGGTATTTCGTGCCTGCGTGAATGTTCTTCTCGAGTTTTTCAATGTCGGGAATCCCGACATTCTTGCCGGCAGCCGTGGAAGGGAGTATCTGCATAACACCGACGGCGCCGGCATGGCTGCGCTTGCTCTGGTCGAGCCCGGATTCCTGATAGGCCAGGGCTGCAATCATCAGGTAGTCGAAGCCGTATTCTCCTGCGTACTTCTTGAAGTACTCTACCATTGAATTGAACTTCTTCATCTCTTGTTCGGAAGTCGAGTTTTTCACGTATCTGGTGCTCTTCAGATAGCGCTTGAGCAGGATATTGCCGATCAACGTTCCCTTCTTGTGACCCTTGACGAATTCGTTCACCACGGCTCTGAGCTTGGGGCTTTTCTTGCGGAAGGCCCAGGCGATCCGGCCGCCTTCCCGGACGGCGATGTCCGAACGTACCTCGATCTTGTCAAAGACCTGGGCCCAGAAATGCGCCTTGTGGCTGTCCATGATGATCATCGGAATCAGACCGGCATTGACCATCTCGAGCAGGTCCTCATCCTCGAAATTCTCCGGTGCGGGAACAAGCTTCATTTCGTGCCTGTTGGTTTTCCTGAACGATTCGTTCAGCCGGACCAGACTCTCGTAATAGCTGCTTGACCTGCGAACATGGATTTCTTTGCCTGCCAGATCTTCCACGCTGGATATTGCCGGTGCCGATGGTCCGGTCACGAGCAGTTCTCTGACACCCGAAAACAGTGGATCAGAAAAATCCACGTGCTTCAAGCGGCCGGGAGTAATGGTCAGGTTTGCGGCAGCGATGTCTCCAAGGCCACTTACCAGACCGGGAAGGAGCTCGTCGCGGCTGACAGGGATGAAGACGACCTGTACTCTAAGAGTCTTGGTCTTCAACCTCGTGTTGACGAATTTCTCGAACTCCCTGAGGAGCTCGTAAGTGGCTCCGCGCTGCCGGCCGCGATCCAGGAAGTAAAACGTCTTGCTGTAAACCACCAGCGCCCGGATCATTCGTCGGCCGGCCATTCCATCGAAGTCGCCCGTCCAGGGCTCGTTTTTCAACAAGGATTTCTCCAGAGCAGAACCGGTCTTGATATCGACCGCCACGAGGGGTACGGCCAATGCCGTCGATAGGATCAGAGCAAAAAGGCCCCTGAGAACCCGGTATTGATAGGTCTCTATCCGTCCCTTGAGCTTGACCGACATAGCGATCTTCCCCTTCCGCCTTCACAGACCTCCCGGCACACTTCCCCGGCCTCACTCAATGCTCTTTCTCCGAGGACTTTCTTCATATCGCTTCTCCCGCCGTCTTTGGCGGAGCAGTTAGGCGCACCTGAGGCTCAAAGACAAATCCGGCTCGGCCGTTCAATAGAAGAGTCCATTTAATGAATCTCCGTCGGAGGTGTTCTTTGCCAGCCTGTTACGGATTGCAACCGCCGGGGTGGCTGTTGAGGCTGATGTCAACCGTAAATTCGAAGGTGGATTGATAAGAACCTGCTCTCTAACAACATCAATAAGGGGGAGAAATGCTTACAAAAACTCGCTTTCTTATCCTTTGAGTATAGAAAATGGGGGAGACATCTGTCAAGATGGATCCACGAAATCCAGAAAGCCCCTCGACCATCACACGTCCTGGTGCCACGGAGCGGATGCCGGAGGGCAACGGCTTACACGAGGGGCCGACTCATGCCTTGAACCTTTTTTGGACAATTCGCCTGCCTATTAATCATACCTCTGTCCATCGGGGAATCGAAAGAGGTGTGACCCCTGGATCAGGGAGTCTGGTCGTTCAGGTGCTGAGATCACGGGGTGTGTTGACAGGCCGGAACTCTCGTGTGATCCCGTTTCTGAGATCAGGGGGGTACCGTGTCGGTCCCTGTTTCACGGCCAGTGTCAAAAAATCGTTGACAAAAGCGGCCGGAAGCCATACAAGACTACTCACGGCAAGAACCCAGTCTGAAAGGAGGATCAGGGAAATGAGAAAAGCTGTTTTCTTTTTGTTGATCGGCCTGTGGTTGGGAATCAGCGTGTTCGGGTTCTTTGGAACGAATGCCTCGTGGGCCGGGGAGGTCAGATTCATAAAGATAGCTACCGGCAACCCTGCTGGCCGGTGGTATCCTTTTGGGGCAAAGCTGGCAGAGCTGATCAATACCAGGATCAAGAACGGGCCGAACGCATCCGTCACGGCAGGAGGCGGGGTGTCCAACTGTAAGGCCGTGGACAAGAATGAGGTCCAGTTGGCCATCACCTATGGGGCCACCAGCTACAATGCGGCTGTTGGAAAACCCCCTTTCAAGAAGAGACTCAAGAATATCCGCGGACTGGGTATTATCGAGCTGTCCTATTACAATGCCGTGGTTCGGCGCGACGGCGGGATCAAGTCCTTTGCCGATCTCAGGAACAAGAAGATCGCCGCGGGTCGTCCCGGATTCTTCTCAGCCGTGACGACCGAGAACGTTTTGAAAGCCTATGGGTTGAGTTTTGACGAAATAAGAAAGTCAGGGGGGACCGTCAGCAACGTAAGTTGGTCGGACGCCGCGGAAATGATGAAAGACCGCAACATCGATTTCATAGGTGTTCTCACCGGCATCCCACACCACACCATCCTCAGCCTTACTACAGCCGTAAAGATCAACCTGCTCTCCATCGACAAAGAGCACCAGAAGATAATCCTGGAGAACGAGCCTGGATACCTGATCAAGGTCATTCCGGCGAATACCTATCCAGGGGTGACAAGAGACACCGTAACGTTGTCTACAGACACGCAGTTCATCTGCAACAAAGACCTGCCTGATGACCTTGTCTACCAAATAACCAAGCTTTTCTACGAGGAAGTCCCGAAGTTCAAGGAGGCTTTCAAGCAATTTGGAGAGGTCGACTACAGGAGAGGTTACGCAGACATCAAAGTGCCCATGCATCCCGGTGCGAAGAGGTACTTCGACGAAAAACTGAAGTAGACTCGGAAGGCTCTTAGAAACCGGGACTCCTGTGCCGGGCCGGACCACCGAGGCCAGACTCGCCGGCGCATCCAGGTGCTCATTGCCGCTCATAAAAGGAGAGGTGTGCCATCAGACCTGTACGAAGAGCCGGGTTGGGAACCGGGAGATCTTCAGCGGTCTGGTGACGAGGGTACCGCCCTCTCTTCCAGGCCTCAATGCGGATAGCGAATCAACGGCTCTCGTAACCGGGCAATTGGTGTGAGACCCTGTCCAGGCAATGATCCGGGGCCAAGCCCTGGGGGTAGACGGAAGAGCCGGAATGAAAGAACTAGAGAACGAGAAGACACCCAATTTTACCGCCCTGTTATCGTCAGAGGGCCAGCCCACGGCCAAGAGATTATTGGCCGGCTTGGTGTTGACCTTTGCCCTTGTGCTGAATCTCTACCACCTCTACGCCGGATATTTCGGCCCTCCCGATGCCCATACCTTTCGATCGGTCCACCTGTCGCTCATACTGGTGCTGACCTTTTTGATCAAACCTTTTACCAGGAAGACCGGCGGGGCCATGGGGAAGTTCGGCGCCGTCTTCGATTTCATCCTGATAGCTCTTGTGGTAGCTTGCCAGGCCTACGTCAGTTACGATGTCAATGCATTGGCCAACAGGATCGGTGAGCTGAACCGTTACGATGTGGTCATGGGCACCATCATGATCATCCTCACGGTAGAGGCGACACGGCGGGTGATCGGCTGGCCGATGGTGGCCATTTGCGTCATATTCCTTTTGCACACAGCCTACACGGACAGGTTTTTTGGTTTTCTTTATGGGCCTCCCACCTCTTGGAAAAACATCATCGATATGGTCGTCATCCAGGATCAGGGGTTGTACGGTATCCCGATCATGGTCTCGGCCTCTTACATCATGCTTTTCTTGATTTTTGGGGCGGTTCTCATTGAATCCAGAGCAGGGTTGTTCTTCACGAACATCGCCCTGGCTCTGACCGGACGGCAGACCGGAGGTCCCGCCAAGGCCTCAGTGGTTGCCAGCGGTTTGATGGGCACTCTGTCAGGGGCGGCGGTTGCCAACGTCGTGATGACCGGTTCTTTCACGATTCCTCTGATGAAGAGAGTCGGGTATCGTCCCTCGTTTGCCGGGGCGGTTGAAGCCGCCGCATCGAGCGGAGGGCTGATCATGCCTCCGATAATGGGTGCGGCCGCTTTTATTATGGCCATGTTCCTGAACAAGCCCTATCTGCAAATCGCAATCGCAGGGGCCGTGCCTGCTGTTCTGTATTTCTTCTCCATTTTCTGCGGAGTTCATTTCGAGGCGAAGCGCAGGGGTCTCACCACCGTGCCAAAAGATGAACTACCCGATTTGTGGACCGAGGTCAAACGGGGCGGGCACCTCTTTGTCTCGGTCATTGCTCTGATTGTTCTCCTGGCAGCCGGTCGCAGCGTACCAATGGCCGCCTTTTGGGCTATTGCATGCGTCTTTTTTCTCACCTTTCTGCGTCCCGAGACCAGGCTCACGCCGGTCAGACTGCTGGCCGTGTTCGAGAGAGCGGCATCCACGGCGATCCCGGTGGCCATATCGTGCGCCAGCGCAGGGATCGTCGTCGGTTGCGTCTTTACCTCGGGCGTGGGCGTGAAGTTTTCGGGAGTGATCATTGCACTGGCTCATAACCAGCTATGGATAGCCCTGATCCTGACTATGCTCGCCTGTATAGTCCTGGGCACGGGCCTTACGGTAACCGCCGTTTACGTCACCATGGTGGCTTTGACCGTGCCGGCCCTGATCGAATTGGGTGTATCACCGTTGGCCGCGCACTTTTTCTGTTTCTATTTCGGCGTGGCCTCAGGGTTGACGCCTCCGGTATGCATTCCGGCTTATGTCGCAGCAGGTGTGGCCGAGGCGCCTCCCATGAAGACGGGTGTTACCGCTTTTACCATAGGCCTGGCCAAGTACCTGCTGCCGTATATGTTCGTCTTCTCTGACCAGCTCTTTCTTATCGGATCTTTCTGGTCGGTTTTCCTGGCAGTGAGCACGGCGACCATCGGCATCGTCGCTCTGTCCGCGGGCGTTGCTGGTTACTGGAAAAGACCGTGCAATATGCTCGAAAGAGGCGCTCTTTTGGCGGCTTCTCTGCTTCTTATCAAGCCGGGACTCGAGGGTGACCTGGTCGGACTGGGTCTGGTTGTCCTGGTTTTTCTTTTCCAGTGGGGATTCTTTTCATGGAGGAGGGCCGTTGATGTTTCACAGGGGTAGCGCAGCAATTGCCGAGCTCATGGGATGGTCGGTCTTTCTCGTTGCCGGAATCGGTCTGGCGGTTTTCGGCATCCTTGCACTCTCTACAAGGAATCACAACGCATTTGTTTTTGCCCTGTTCTTGATCGCCGTGGGCATCGTTCTTTTTTTCGCGAAGTTCGGTGGCCACGGTTTCCCCTCTCATGACGAGTTGAGGGGCTGTAACAGAAAGGAGGCTGTTCATGTCCGTCAACATGAAACTCGTAACCACACATGATCCATCAAGGGCATATGAGGGTTATACCCTCTTCGGTCCCATGGGATCGCGGGATGTATATCTGGTGGATATGAAGGGCAACTTTGTTCACCACTGGAGGACCCCGCATAAGCTCTCACTTCAGGGGAAACTCTTGCGGAATGGAAATCTCCTCGTGGGCCAAAGGATTCCAGACGGGCCGATTGTCGATATGCCCGGATCAGGAGGAGAATTGCTGGAGCTCGACTGGGAGGGCAACGTGGTTTGGAGGTACGAGGACTTATACATTAACTCTCACGATTGGGACCGCATGGATAATGGAAATACCATGATAAGCCACTGGATGCCGTTGCCGGAGGAAGTGGCGGCGAGGGTCAAGGGCGGTCTCCCGGGCAGTGAGCGGGATGGGGTGATCTGGGGGGATTGTTTTCGGGAGATCACACCCGGAGGTGAAATCGTCTGGGAGTGGGCAACCCATGAACATATGGATTTTGAAACAGATGTTCTCTGTCCCCTGTGTTCACGGGAGGGTTTTTGCTATGTAAACTCTCTGGCCGTTCTGCCGGATGGGAACATCCTCACCATTTTCCGGCTCATCAACACGGTTGCGATCATCGACAGGGGTACGGGCGATATCATTTGGCGGTGGGGCTCCGAAGAACTCGGGCATCCACACAACCCGACCCTTTTGGAAAACGGGAACATCCTGATATTTGACAACGGGTTCCACAGGAAGATCCACGGCATAGGCTTCCCCTTTTCCCGTGTAGTCGAAGTCAACCCGAAGTCCGACCGAATTGAGTGGGAGTACAGGGACAGGAACCCCTTCTCATTTTTTGCGTCTATCATCAGCGGTGCCCAGCGGCTACCAAACGGCAATACCCTGATCTGCGAAGGCACAAAGGGACGAATTTTCGAGGTTACCCCCGACAAGGAGATCGTCTGGGAGTTCGTAAGCCCCTTCTACTACTTCTATCGCTCTGATGTCTTTGGAATCAATAATTTCTTGTTCCGAGCCTATCGGTATGGACCCGATTACGAAGGCCTTAAAGGAAGGAGCCTCGATCCTGGTCGGTTCGAATGGGTGTTGAAGGAGAAAGGCAAGCCTCTTGTGGAAGAGCCTGAGGAAAAGAGGAGGGAAGAGGTCAAAAGCCGTCTCAAACGGCTCGGATATTGATCTGAAACGGCCTCGGACTTTAGACATTGAGTATTTGACTGCACCCTTCTGACTTCGCGGTTTTCAAAAGGGATGGGTATTTGCAAAATTGGTGGCCCGGGAGAGTCCCTTGCCTCTCCACTTTAGCCCACAGGAACACGGTCGGGCACGATTGTACAGCCCTCGGTACGAGCCGCTATCCGGCTGAGGATTGCTGACTTTACACAGGGGATTGTCTCACGCGGAGGCGTATCTTGAGAAAGTGGCTCCTGATCGTCGCCGTCATAGTGACCGTTGCAATCGTGGCCGCAGCAGGGCTGGGGTACCTCTGGTTCAGGCATGCACTCGGGAAGTCCCTGCCCGAGGTCTCGGGAGAGATAACCCTGCCCGGCCTGAGACAGGGTGTCGAAATCATCAGAGACGACTATGGGGTGCCGCACATTTACGCCGGCAACGAGCCCGACCTCTACTTTGCCCTCGGCTATGCGATGGCTCAGGACCGGCTCTGGCAGATGGAATTCTACCGGAGGTTGGGGGAGGGGCGTCTGGCAGAGGTGTTGGGCAGGGAACTCGTCAAAGTGGATCGCTATGTGAGAACGCTTTCGGCCGCTGGTGCGAACAGGGAGATCCCTGAGGAGCTCGCCTTTGTTTTTGAGTCTTTTGCCGAGGGAGTAAACGCCTACATCGACACTCACCGAGATCGGCTTCCTTTTGAGTTCAGGTTGTTGAGATACAGCCCAGAGCCCTGGAAGGCGGATGACTATCTCTCCATTATGAAGGTGGTCAATTGGGGGTTAAGCAGCGGCTGGCGTGTGGATCTGACGGCAGCGAGGATCTTGGAAAAGGTGGGAGAGGAGAGACTTAGGGATGCCTTCCCCGTATGGCCTGGTGATGCGCCTTTTGTGGTCCCTTCCGAGACCAAGGCTCTGTCGGGATTCTCGAGCCATGGATCGGAGGCGGCCCGTCTGGTTGAGGGGCTGATGGGTTTCCCAATAGGGGCTGCCAGCAACAACTGGGTGGTCTCGGGCAAGAAATCGGTCACGGGTAGACCGATTCTGGCTAACGACCCTCATCTTGAGCTGACAAATCCTTCGCTCTTTTGGGAGGTGCACCTGGTATGCCCGGGCATCGATGTGTCGGGAGTAGCCATTCCGGGAACCCCTGGGGTTTCCCTTGGGCATAACAGGCACGTGGCCTGGGGGATCACCAACGTCATGGTGGACGATGTGGACTTCTACATAGAAAAGATCAACCCCCGCGATCCTAGGCAGTATTGGTACAAAGACCACTGGGAGAAGATGAGAGTGGTCAAGGAGACCATTCGAGTAAGGGGAGGGAAGCCCGTCGAGATGGAGATCCTCCTCACTCGCCACGGTCCCATTATTCAGGATTTGCGAGGAGGGCCGGCAGGGCGAGCCATCTCGGCGAGATGGTCATTTCCCGAGCTCCCCCAGCCAGCAGAGGCCACGTACCTGTTGGCCAAGGCCGGGAATGTAGCCGAGGTGCAGGAGGCGCTCAGCTTGTGGACAACGCCGGGCCAGAATTTCGTCTTTGCAGACACTGGCGGAAATATCGGATACTGGTGCTGTGCTGCCATCCCCATCCGCTCAAAAGGTGATGGTCTGCTTCCCGTGCCGGGATGGACCGGAGAGTACGAGTGGAAGGGTTACGTGCCTTTTGAGGAGAAGCCCCATCTGATCAATCCTGAGACGGGGTTCATAGCCACGGCAAACAACAGAGTTGCGGGAAAAGACTACCCGTATTTTATCAGCCGTTACTGGGAGCCGGCTGATCGGGTCACCCGCATCCACCAGATGCTCACGACCAAGGGAAAGCTCTCTGTTGAGGATTTCAAGAGAATGCAGCAGGATGTCTATTGCCTGTCGGCCTCCGAAATGGTTCCAAAAATGGTCGAAGTTCTCGAGCGGCGGCTGACCGGTAGGGAGGCACGCAGGGCACGCGACATTCTATCCAGGTGGGATTTCAGGATGACCAAGGAGAGCGTGGGTGCGTGCCTTTTCGAGGTGACCTACCGGAAGATGATGGAAAACACCTTCAAGGACGAGCTGGGCGATGCGCTCTTCCGTGACTATCTGGAAACGGCCTCTTTCCCTCCCAGGGCCATGAGAAAGATGTTCGAGAAGGGCTCATCGGCCTGGTTCGATGACGTGGGCACGCCGGAAAAGGAGACGATGGAGGATATCCTGGCCAGAAGCCTGGCCCAGACCCTCTCGGAGTTGAAAGGATCTCTCGGAAGTGACATGGACAGATGGACTTGGGGGCGGATCCACCGGCTGACCTTTGAGCATGTCCTCGGCAAAAAGAAGCCTCTCAACTGGATATTCAATCTGGGCCCTTTCCCTCTTGGGGGGAACAACCTTACCGTTAACGTAAGCAGATACCCTTACGCCAACCCGTACGCCCCGAACGTCGGACCTTCGGTGAGGATGATCGTCGATCTCTCCGGCTTGGATCGATCTCTGAGGGTTCTCCCCACAGGCGAGTCGGGTCACCTGGGAAGCAAACACTACAAGGACCAGCTCGGGCTCTATCTTGGAGGTGGATATCATCCGGACTGGACCGGGCGGAAGGCCGTTGAGGAACACAGCCGGGCCGTGCTGGTCCTGAAGCCCCCGTCCTAGAGGGGGGGGTTGATCTCTGAGATCCCTGAGAGATCCACCAGATTGTCCTAGAGGTTTCTATCTTTCGAAAAGCGATATCCTCCCGCCCTTCCCTTCATTCCAGGAGTTGAACCCTCCTCCCAGGTGAGAGTCATCTCCTTTGTTCCCCATGCCTCGCCGTTTTCCGGCCGGAAATGAGAGATGGCCGCCAATCTTTTCCGCTTCTCCGAAGGTAAGGCTTCTGCCTGCGTACTCGCCACCGAAGTCTACCCGATAGCTTCTCCAGATATGCTCTGTGGGGAAAAATCTCAGCAAAGCCCCAGAAGACCTGGAGCAATCGGAGCGATCTCTTGACAACGGTCTGCAGGCGGTTATAATAGAGGCGAAATCAGTTTATTTTCAAATACTTAAGTGAAATTCTTTTCCCAAAAAGGGAAAAAGTTTTCCCAACAAGCAATACCTTCTTAAGGTTTTGGCCGCGGGACTTCCGGGGGTGGAAGGTATCCCAAAGAGGTGTGTCCGAGTGTTGTTTTTTCCCTCGTGACCGGGTTGGCCCTACGGGCCGCATTTCCCTGAAAGCAATTTGAAGGAAGACCATGAGTGTTGAATCCCGCTCGCACGAGAGAAGGAGATCTGTCAGGCTACGAGTCAACCGCCCTGGCTCTTACACGCGGTTTGACGAGGAGGGAAGGCCAATTGAGCAGAGACCTGTGCGGTCTCTCAATATCAGTGCCGAGGGTGTGGGCCTCGAGAGCCGATACCCGGTCGATCCTGGAGAGATCCTCAGATTCACCATGGCTTTGAGAGACAATTCGATCAGATTCAGGGGAAAGGTAATCTACGTGAACAGGACAGAGGGGGAGGGGATCCGATTCGGTGTCTCGATCCGGGACATGTCAAAGACCGACAGAATAGCCCTGATCAGATTCATCTACTATTTCGATTCTCCCAAGACGGCCTAGGATGTGTCCATCCCCGTGATTTCCCCTGTCCTGCAACACTCCGGTTTTTGACGGCGGAGTTGCGAGGACGCTGCAGACAACAATCCCGCGGTCCCCTTTTGAGGCCGGACCAGTTCAAATCTTTTTCCGATCAAGGGAGGGACCGGCCAGGGCCGATACATCCCTTGGCGGAACGACCGCCTCTTATCATCTCGCCTGCCGGCGAGGTTTCCAACGGGAGACCGCCTTGTAGACCGATTTGTAAAGCGAGATCCACTGGTCTCTGAAATCTTCGTAATGAACGGTCATTTCACGGTGGGCTGCCAGTTCCTCTAGGATCATGTAAGAGGATGTCAGGCTCGAGGCGATGATTACGCTTCGTAGCTCAGCGGCATCAGCAGACAGGTCCTTAAGTTCCATAACGACCTCCAGGTGAACGCCTCCTTGATGTGTCGGTTGTCGATTTTCTAGCGGAGTGAAGCCGACCGGTTGCTTCTGTTCATAGTCCTATTATAGCGGGAATATGCCGGAAAGCAAGCACACGTCGGCGCTCGCGTGGCCGTGTTTGAGTTCGTTGAAGGTTGGTATAACCCTCCACGTCGACACTCAGGGGTTGACTACGTGTCACCCCTGAATTACGAAAGGAGGTATAAACTCTCATTTGAGACCGAAAGCCCTGACCTGTCTACCAGACCGTAACAGCTTCATAGTTCGTGGTCCAGGAAAGGCTTTCCCCGAGAGAAAGTCAGTGCTCCTTTGGTTGTTCCGAGGTACCCGCATATATCGGCCCGCTTGGAGATGATGGGCCCGGACCACCAGAGTACTCTTGATACCAAAATGTGGCTCCTCGTTTTTTCAGCTCAGAAAGAAACGACGCAGGGGACGCATCCGAGTTTTCTATCGTCATTGCGCCGTGAACGCTTACCTGCCCTTGTGAAAGCATCTGAAGAGAAATCGAACTGGGCAATCCTACATAAGAGCCATACTCCATTGGACAGGTAGTCTTTTTGCCTTCAAAAAAAGGGTATGGCATACGACAATGGACGGTCGTCTTCTTAGGTGTTCCGTCCCTGTAGCCTCGGATTTCCACGGAGAGTATGCACTGGGGCACAAATCCAACTGCCTTTTCTATTTCAGCTGGATACTGGAATGTCTCCTCATATCGACGGTGAATATGGGACATAAGAGCATCAAATACTGACACGGATTTGCCTTTCACCTGGACAGGCTCCGCTTCATAAATTCCATTTTCAAGCATCACGCGAATAAGGCGCGTCCAGGTCGGGTGCCAGATTCCCCTGACGAAAATACGCTTTGTTCCCTTTTCCTTGATAAGCGGCACAAGGGAAAGGGTTTCGGGTTCCCAATGCGCGATGATATAGGTTTCTTGCTTTCCGATAGGCGGGGGAAATTCAAATTCCTTGCTGAGCCCGAAAGGTGGAATGTTATCAATAATTTTGCCATTTTCCCAGTATGAACGTTCTCGCGTGCAAGGACCGTTATCATGGATAATAGTCTCCGTAAGACCGACTGTTGAATGCGTTATCGGTCGCCACATCCCCCAGAAAAACTCGATGTCGTCGATTTCATCAAAACCTTTGGCCTGATCGACTGCCAGCATGCAGGTTGTAGCGCATCCGCCATTTCCTAAGAGGACGGTCTTTTTCTTTTCTCTCAGCCTGCTGTCATATTTCGCCAGACTGTTTGCGTCTGAAACCATGTTAATACTTACTCCGCTTACTCCCGCTCTGCAGGCTGCCTCCATAACGTTATCCACGAAATCATAGGGCAGGGAATCTAATATCAGATCTGCACCACTTATGGCCGATTCAATGCTATTGATATCTGAGGCATCCAATCTTACGAACGAGAAACGACTATCACCATCCATAAGGCCGATAACTTTTCTGGCGCGGTCTTCACTTGCATCGGCAATTATGATTTCATCGAAATAGTTGCCCTTATGGAGATCATATACACACGATGATCCCATAGCGCCTGCACCTCCAAGACAAACGACCTTCATGCGAACCTCCTTTCAGATTGGAATAAACTTGGGGGACGCCTATAACTTGGAGGACGCCTATGATTTTATGCAAAACTTTACTAGCCATGGTTCATAGGCGGAAGTTACTTTGAACAGCAATTTTCTCATCCCTCAACGATGCCCTACTCACCGCTGACTGGGAAATCCTCAGGCGACGTGACAACTCAACCGTGCTCATTCCCAGCTCACGATTGGCCCGGTAGCAAAGCAGGCTTCAGGATTTGAGACAGTCTGGGGATCCTTGCCACGACCCAGGACAGAGCCAATGAACATGATTGGGGATGAGGGATGACGATGCAGTGGATGGCACCACCAGCGTCTATTCTCGTCCTTCTCGGCATGCGCCCATGGTACTATGAAAATTGATAGGAAGCAAAGCATAAAATCATAGGCGTCCCCTATTCCTATTCTACAGAAAAGGGAGTTATAGTGAGAAGCTATAACCCCTTGATTTTACAAGAGCCGGCGGGGGGAATTGAACCCTCGACCTAGTGATTACGAATCACTTGCTCTTCCGCTGAGCTACGCCGGCATTGGCCAAGTTTATACGCGATTTTGAGGATTTAGTCAAGTGGCGAAAGTTGGCGAAAGTTGGCAATTTTGTTACCTGGCGGTCGCGGTTTGCGTCCGATTTGCGACCGAATTTTTTTTGTGAGGATGACTGAATGAACGGAAAACATCGTGCATGGATATTTTTCTGATCACGATATTACCCACGGGCTTCGCGTATGATGTGCATAAAGTCAAGAAGCAGATGTTGGTGGCCCATGGTAGCTGGACAAAGGAGGATGGGCGAATGAGTGATCTCACACATGACGAATTGATCCGAGAGTTGAACTCTACAAGATGCCCGTGTGGAAAGAGGAAAATCCCCTCGATGACGTTTTGCCAGAAGTGTTATTACAAACTGCCCAAACCGTTGAGGAACGCCCTATATCTGAATCTGTCCGATATGCACGAAAAATGCCCGTGCCCCTGAAGCGGCATCGTACGGCCGGACGTATTCGGTGGTAGGAAAGCATGGTCTCAGGTTTTGGATGAAAATCGACTGATGATGAACCGCTCCGAGCCGTAAAAGGAAACGTAAGTGCCGGTGAAGAACTCGATGGAGGTGGTCAAAGGGAACCTGGAGTAGATGGGCGGTATGCAGGCAGGACTATGAATGAATGGGTTGGAGCCGGCTGAAACGGCGGTCGGTCCGCGTTTCTTGTCGCGCAAAGGAGGGGCCTGAATTTGAGGAGGTGAGATCCATGGCTGACAAGAAAATCGAGGACATGATCAAGGAGGAGCCCGAGAAAGGGAAGCCGAAGTTACGGGGAAAGATCAGACGGGGTGAACGGCTGGACGTAATGAAGCAGATGGCGATGATGTTGAGGCTCGGCTACACGCCCGAGACGGTCATGACCGTACTCAGGATCAACAGGCGCCAGTACAACACGCTTTTGAGGGACATAAAGAAGGCCAGGCTGGAGTACATCGAGGACCTGGGTATGGAATATGTGGCCGAGACGGTCGAGATCTTCAACGAGACGGTCAAGGAGGCGCTGCAGGCCGCCCAGGCCGCGACCGGCGACACGGCCAAGTGCGGGTTTCTGAACACCGCCCTGAAA